>NZ_JAOCBT010000019.1:0-135784 GCF_029840045.1 Pseudomonas sp. GD03903
GCGCCCCAGAAGCCCTGGAAGTCACTCACCGGCACGCTCGACTGGCGCGCGCGCTCGTGGCTGTGGCCATGCACGCCGCAGGAGCCGACGCACTGGTGCACGGCCTGCTGCAGCGGTGCCTGCGGGCGCCAGTGGCCGGGGACCATGGCCACCGGGGACCACTCCGGCACCACCGGGATGCTCGGCGGCGCCAGCTTGTCGAACTCGCGGTCGCCATGGACGATCTTGCCGCCCACCACGGTAAGCACCGACTCGATGGTCTTGATCGCCTCTTCCTCGACGCTGAAGAAGTCCTCCGAGAGCACCGCCAGGTCCGCCAGCTGGCCGGCCTTGAGCATGCCCTTCTTGCCCTGCTCGCTGGAGAACCAGGCGCTGCCATGGGTGAACAGCTGGATCGCCACGTCGCGGGACAGGCCCTCCGGGTACAGGCTCAGGCCGCCCACGGTCTTGCCGCTGACCAGCCAGTACAGCGAGGTCCACGGGTTGTAGCTGGACACACGGGTGGCGTCGGTGCCGGCGCCGACGGGAACGCCTTCGGCGAGCATGCGCTTGATCGGCGGCGTGGCTTCGGCGGCCTGCTTGCCGTAGCGGTCGACGAAGTACTCGCCCTGGAAGGCCATGCGGTCCTGGATGGCGATGCCGCCACCCAGGGCGCGCACGCGCTCGATATTCTTCGGCGTGATGGTCTCGGCGTGGTCGAAGAACCACGGCAGGCCGTTGAACGGGATTTCGCGGTCGACCTTCTCGAACACGTCGAGCATGCGCGAGATGGATTCGTCATAGGTGGCGTGCAGGCGGAACGGCCAGCGTTGCTCGACCAGGTGGCGCACCACTGGCTCCAGTTCCGCTTCCATGCTGGCGGGCAGGTCCGGGCGCGGCTCGAGGAAGTCCTCGAAGTCCGCTGCCGAGAACACCAGCATCTCGCCGGCACCGTTATGGCGGAGGAAATCGGTGCCCTGGCCGTAGGTCACGCTGCTGGTCCAGTTCCTGAAGTCGGCCAGTTCTTCCTTGGGCTTCTGGGTGAACAGGTTGTAGGCGATGCGCACGGTGAGCTGGCCGGCGTCGGCCAGTTGCTGGATCACCTGGTAGTCGTCCGGGTAGTTCTGGAAGCCGCCGCCGGCATCGATCACACTGGTCAGCCCGAGGCGGTTCAGCTCACGCATGAACTGGCGGGTCGAGTTGACCTGGTACTCCAGCGGCAGCTTCGGCCCCTTGGCCAGGGTCGCGTAGAGGATCATCGCGTTGGGGCGGGCGATCAGCATGCCGGTGGGCTCGCCGTTGCTGTCGCGGACGATCTCGCCACCGGGCGGGTTCGGCGTGTCCTTGGTGTAGCCGACGACGCGCAGCGCGGCGCGGTTGAGCAGCGCGCGGTCATACAGGTGCAGGACGAACACCGGAGTGTCCGGCGCCGCCTTGTTCAGCTCTTCGATGGTCGGCAGGCGGCGCTCGGCGAACTGGAATTCGTTCCAGCCGCCGACCACGCGTACCCACTGCGGCGACGGCGTGCGCTGGGCCTGCAGGCGCAGCATTTCCAGGGCGTCGGAAAGCGACGGCACGCCTTCCCAGCGCAGCTCGAGGTTGTAGTTCAGGCCGCCACGGATCAGGTGCAGGTGCGAGTCGTTGAGGCCGGGGATGACGGTGCGGCGGTTGAGGTCGACCAGCTTCGTCGAGGCGTCGCGGTAGGCCATCGCCTGGGCGTCGCTGCCCACCACGAGAAACTTGCCGTCGGCAATGGCCACGGCGGTGGCGTGCGGGCGCTCGGGGTCGACGGTGTGCAGCTTGCCGTTGAACAGGATCAGTTCTGCGTTGCTCATGCTCGGGTACCTCAGCGTTGCAGGAAGGCCAGCAGGTCTTCGTTGAGTTGCTGCGCGTGGGTAACGGCGAAGCCATGGGGAGCGCCGGCGTAGACCTTCAGTGCGGCGCCCGGGATCTGTTCGGCGGCCAGCTTGCCGGTGGTCTCGAACGGCACGATCTGGTCGTCGTCGCCGTGGATCACCAGGGTCGGCACGTCGACCTTGGCCAGGTCGGCGCGGAAATCGGTTTCCGAGAACGCGGTGACGCAATCCACGGTGCCCTTCAGCGATGCCAGCAGGGCAATGTTGAGGGTCTGGGTGAGTACGCCGGCGGAGACCTTCTGGCCGTGGTTGGTGCCGTAGAACGGCGCGGCGAAGTCGGCGATGAATTGCGCGCGGTCCTGCAGCAGGCCGGCCTTGATGCCGTCGAACACGCCCTTCTCCACGCCCTGCGGGAAGTCGGCGGTCTGGCCGAAGATCGGCGTCACCGCACCCAGCAGCACCAAGCCGGCGACGCGGGCAGTACCATGCCGACCGATGTAGCGGCTGACGTCACCGCCGCCCATGGAGAAGCCCACCAGGGTCACTTCGCGCAGGTCGAGGTGCTCGATCAGGCCGGCGATGTCATCGGCAAAGGTGTCGTAGTCGTAGCCGCTCCACGGCTGGCTGGAACGGCCGAAGCCGCGGCGGTCGAAGGCGATGCTGCGGTAGCCGCGGCTGCTCAGGTACTGCATCTGGTATTCCCACATGTCGCCGTCCAGCGGCCAGCCGTGGCTGAACAGCACGGGTTTGCCGCTGCCCCAGTCCTTGTAATAGATCTCGGTGCCGTCGCGGGTTACGAAAGTGCTCATGGAAACTCCTCTGCCTGCCATGCAGGACGATGTGGGTACGGGCGCCAGGCAGGCGCCGCGGGAGGGGAAAGCTCAGTCGGCGTTGAGCCAGCCGGCGCAGCGGCGGGTCACCCAGGGCATGATCAGGTAGACCACCAGGAGGACGATGCACAGGGTCACCAGCAGATTGCTCGGGACCACCCCGGCGAGCACCGGGAAGCGCTCGAACGCCGGCGCCCAGAGCGGCGGGATGAGCATGGTCAGCGGGCTGATCACCAGATAGGTGAGCAACGCCTGCTTCCATTTCGGTGGCTGGCGCACGCTGCCGTGCTCGGGGGTGAACCAGAACTCGGCATCGTTGTGGATCAGCGGGTGGTCACCCTCCTCCAGCAGCGGCAGGACCTCGGCGACCAGCTCGGCGCGCTCGCGGGAGTCGATCCAGGCCTGCAGCTGGCCGGCGCGGGCGAAACGCACCACGGTAGTGAACATCGCGCCCTCGCCGTCCGGGCGGATCACGTTGACGCCCAGGTGCCCGGGCTGCCGCCGCGCCGCGGCGACGGTGCGGCGCAGCCAGGCCTCGTAGCTGGGCAGGGCTTCGCAACGCACCTTGTGGTGAACCACCAGCGTCACCACGCTGTTCAGATCGATGGCATCGGCGCTCATGGCTATTCCGGGCTCAAGTTGAGGTCCGGTCACTATGGCGGGGACGACGGCTGCCCTATTGGACGCATGTGCTGGGTTATGGCCCTGCATGGGCGATCGGGCAACCTGTAGGAGCGAGCTTGCTCGCGAACGCTCTTCCCGGGCATTCCGGCGCTGGGCGGTTCGCGAGCAAGCTCGCTCCTACGAAAAGCGTCAGCGTGCTCGATGTGAAGCACGGGACGCACGGCTTTGGCCTCGGCAGCGGCTGCCCTATTGGACGCATGCGCTGAGTCAGGACCCTGCATGGGTGACCGGGCGACCTGTAGGAGCGAGCTTGCTCGCGAACGCTCTTCCCGGGTGCTCCGGCGCTGGGCGGTTCGCGAGCAAGCTCGCTCCTACGAAAAGCGCCGACGTGGCGACGTGGAGAACGGGACGCCGGGTTTTTGTAGGAGCGGACTCCGTCCGCGATAGGTCCGCAGTGCGCCGAAAATTATCGCGGAAGGAGTCCGCTCCTGTGCGCCTTCAGGCCGCAGTGCTGGCCATGTCGACCTGCCGCAGGTAAGCGCGCGCGGTGTGAGGCACGCGGTAGCGCACCTCGCTGTCGCCCTGCTCTACCCACAGCAACGACTTGTCCGCCAGTTGTCGCACGGCGGCGAACACGCATTCGCGGCACCAGCGCTTGTCGTCCAGCGAAGCGACCGCCGCGTCCAGGGTGAAGCCATCGGCGATCTGCGCGAGCAGGCCCAGGCAGCGCTGCTCGGCAGCATCCAGCAGGCCATAGCTCCAGTCGTAGGTCGCGCGCAGGCTCTGCTGCCGCGCCGGGGCGGTGCGGCGGCCGGGCATCAGCAGTTGCATGGGCGTGTCCAGCAGCGCCGGCAAGCCGGCGAGGCCGAGGATGCCTACCTGCCGCGCCGCTATCTCGATGGCCAGGGGAATGCCGTCCAGGCGCCGGCAGATGTCGATGATTGCGCGCACCTGGCCAGGCTTGAGTTCGAAGCGGTCGCAGACCTCCCGCGCGCGCATCACGAACAGCTGCACCGCCGAACTGCACATGGCCAGCGCCAGCGGCGCATCGTCCCGCACGGGCACCTCCAGCGGCGGCAGGCGCAGCACATGCTCGCCCTCCGCACGCAGCGGCTCGCGGCTGGTGGCCAGGATGCTCAGCGCGGGATGCAGGCGCAGCAGGTGCTCCACCGCCTCGGCGCAGCGTTCGGCGAGGTGCTCGCAATTATCCAGCAATAGCAGGGTCGGCTCGAAGGTCGGTTCGCGCAGCAGGATGGCAAGGCTCTGGCTGAGGGAAACGCCGTCCGGGTCAATGGACAGGTCGAGAAAACGCACCTGCGCGAAGTGCTTGCCGAGCTGTTCCGCGGCATGGATCGCCAGCGAGGTCTTGCCCATGCCGCCGGGGCCGACCAGGGTCAGCAGGCGCGTCGCCGGCATCTGCTTGAGCACCCGCTCCAGCAGCGCCTGGCGCCCGACCAGGCCCATCAGCAGCACCGGCAGATTGCTGGCGCGCACCTCGCACGGCAGTGCGACGGCCTGCAGCGGCGCGCTGACGGTTTCCACCACGCCGACGAAGCCATAACCGCGCAACGGCACATTGGCAATGTAGCGCTCGCCGGTGCGACCTTCGCCAAGGGCGCGACGCAGGGCGGCGATGTGCACGCGCAGGTTGATCTCTTCGACCACGGTATCGCCCCAGACCTGGGCGATGATCCTGTCCTTGCCGATGATCTCGCCGGGCTGGCGGATCAGCACCTGGAGAATGTCCAGCGCGCGGCTGCCGATCCGCACCGGGCGATCCCCCTGCAGCAACTGGCGCTTGTAGGGGTGGAACTGGAAGCGACCGAACTGCAGGACGGTCTCGGTGCGGTTTTCCGTGCTTGCGCTCATGTCCTGCTCACGTCTGCGGATCTGACGGATCGCTCTACTACGGGTCCTCCAGGCGATCTGGCCAGTACCGAGGTGACGCGCCCCTGATTGGTGGTCAGGGTATTTTCCCGTCCTCGTGTGACAGCGCAATTCCCGCAGGGGGAAGGATTCGGCCAATCAGGGTGCGCCGGACGGTCAACCGGCAGGAAATGCGGCGCACTGCCATCAGGCGAAGCCGAACTGCTCGCGGTACTGGCTCGGCGTCATGCCGATGCGTTCGCCGAATACCGTGCGCATGTGCCGGGGGCTGCCGAAGCCGCTGCGGCAGGCCACCTGCTTGAGTGGCAGGTCGCTGCCTTCCAGCAGCTTGCGCGCGTGGTCGATGCGCGCGCTCTGCACGTACTGCATGGGCGTCATGCTGGTCTCGCGCTGGAAGGCGCGGGCGAAGTTGCGCGGGCTCATGGCCACCTGCTCGGCCAGGCGGTTCACCGTCAGTGGCTCGTCGATGTGGTCCACCACGTAGGCCTGGGCACGGGCGATCACCGAGCCGTCACGCACCACCGATACCAGCAGCGGGCCGAACGGTGTCTGCCCGCCCTGGCGCTTGAGCACCACCAGCAGCACCTTGGCGACTTCCAGGGCGACGTCCTTGCCGTGGTCCTCGGCGACCACCGCCAACGCCATGTCGATGCCGGCGGTAACGCCGCCCGAGGTGATCAGGTTGCGGTCGATGACGTAGATGCGCTCAGCCTGCACCTGGGTGCGCGGGTACAGCTGCGCCAGGCGCTCGAGGTAGTTCCAGTGGGTGGTGCAGTGGTAACCGTCGAGCAGCCCGGCGGCGCCGAGCAGGAAGGCGCCGGTACACACCGCGCCATAGCGTTTCGCCGCGCGCGCCGCTACCGGCAGCCAGGCAGTGAGCGCGTCGTTGCGGCCGTTGTAGGCGCCCGGCCCGCCGGGCACCAGCAGCAGGTCGACGCCGGCGAGCAGTGCTTCCAGCGGCAGGTCGGCGCTCATCTTCAGGCCGCTGGAGGCGCGTACGCCCTCGGGCTTCGCCGCCACCGTCAGCAAGCGGTAGTGCCGCTCCGGCGGCAGGTAGCGGTTGGCCATGGAGAACACTTCCATCGGCCCGGTCACATCCAGCGCCAGCACATCGTCGTACAGCACCATGGCCACTGTTTTCATTCTTCTGCTCGCACGCAAACGGAGCTTGGCGGTTTCGCCTGCCCCGGTATCGGAAATCGCCACTGTACCCATTCGCGGTTCGGGCGAATCGCACGTTTGCATCATTCTCCGCCAGGCGGGCCGAGCACACAGGTCCAATAAATGCTCTGGCGGCGAAACCATAGTCTGCCCCTCGGCGCCTTCGGGCAGGTCTTGCAGAACTGCAAAGTGGCCGTGCAAGGCTGTCTGTTCCGCGCCTTTCGCCGATCGGCAAAGATGCCTCCACGGTTCGGCACTGACTTCCGCAGGCCGCGCCCACCGACCACTCGAAGCGTCACCACCCACATCATCCACAAGGATCATCGCCATGACCGCCATCGCCAAAGCCACTCCCGGCAAGACCCTGCTCAACCCCACCGACCACACCCTGATCATGATCGACCACCAGTCGCAGATGTCCTTCGCGACCAAATCCATCGACGCCGTGACCCTGCGCAACAACGCTGCCCTGGTGGCCAAGGCGGCCCGGGAATTCGACGTCTCCACCATCCTCACCACCGTCGCCGAGAAGAGCTTCTCCGGCCCGATCTTCGACGAGATCAAGTCGGTCTTCCCCGAACACAACGTCATCGACCGCACCAGCATGAACACCTGGGAAGACCCGCGCATCGCCGTGGAAGTGAACAAGTTCGGCAAGCAGAAGATCGTCCTCGCCGGCCTCTGGACCTCCGTTTGCATCGTCGGCCCGGCCCTGTCGGCCATCGACCAGGGCTTCGAGGTCTACGTCATCGCCGATGCCTGTGGCGACGTCTCCACCGAGGCTCACGAGATGGCCCTGCAACGAATGATCCAGCTCGGCGCGCGCCCGATGACCTCCCTGCAGTACCTGCTGGAACTGCAACGCGACTGGGCCCGCGGCGAGACCTACGATGCCACCGTGAAGACCTCCATCGAACACGGCGGCGCCTACGGCCTCGGCCTGATCTATGCCAAGACCATGTTCAACGCCAGCGAAGGCCACTGAGCCGGCGCACCAGAAGGGGGCGGCGTGGCCGCCCCTTTTTCATTCCCGAGGGACAGACCATGCCGACCCAAGACCGCAACGGCGCCCTGGCGCTGCTGTTGATGCGCGTTGCCGCCGCCGTGCTGCTCCTGCAGGTACACGGGCTGCCCAAGCTGCTGCACTGGCAGAGCGAGCTGCAGCGCATCGAAGACCCCTTCGGCCTCGGCGCTGTGCCAACCCTGGCGCTGGCGGTGTTCGCCGAAGTGCTCTGCCCGATCCTGCTGATCCTCGGCGTGTTCGCCCGCCTCGCCTGCCTGCCGGTGATCGCCGTGCTGCTGGTGGCACTGGTGTTCGTGCACCCGCAGTGGTCGCTGGAGGAAGGCCAGTTCGCCTGGTGGATGCTGATTCTCTTCACCGGTCTGGCGATTGCCGGGCCGGGGCGCTATCGCTTCGCCCTGCCCCGCCTCGCCGTCTTCCACACGGAGCCCTGAGCGTGAGAAACGTCCTGCTTCCCTGCGCCCTGGCATTCGCCTGCGCGCAGGCCCACGCTGCCGACTGGTCGTTGCTGTCGCGCAATTACTTCCTCGACAACGACTACCGCAGCCCCGGCCCCAACGGCCAGAGCCTGCGCCGTGAATGGGCGCAGGGCTTCATCGGCAAGTTCAGCAGCGATGTCACGCCCGGCGCCATTGGCCTGGGCGTCGACGCCCACGCCTTCCTCGGCCTGAAGCTCGATGGCGGGCGCGGCCATGCCGGTACCGGCCTGCTGCCGCTGGACAGCGACGGCCGCAGCGAGAGCGACTACTCCGATGCCGGCGCCGCGCTGCGCCTGGTGCATGAGAAGAGCAGCCTCGCCTGGGGCGAGATGGAAGTAGAAACGCCGGTATTCGACACCGGCGACAAACGCCTGCAACCCGAATACGCCACCGGCTGGTTCCTCGACGATCGCAGCCTGCCTGGCCTGCGCCTGCAAGCCGGGCGCTTCACCGCTTTCAAGAACCAGAACTCCAGCTCCAGCCACGGCGAATTCGAAGGCTACGGCGCCAGCACCCGCTTCGGCGGCCTGAGCCTGGCCGGCGCCACCTGGAGCGCCCCGGGTTCGAACTGGGGCGGCGCACTCTATGCCAGCCAACTGGACGATGTCTGGCACCAGGCCTACGCCAACCTCAACGGCCACCTCGGCCGCTGGTCGGTGGACGCCAACCTCTACAAGACCGGCGACACCGGCAGCGCCCGCGCCGGCAACATCGACACCCTGGCCTGGAGCGTGCTGGGCAAGGTCGCCCTGGGCAGCCACGCGCTGAGCCTCGCCTACCAGAAGATCGACGGCGACACGCCCTTCGATTTCGTCGGCGGCGACTCCATCTATCTCGCCAACTCCATCAAGTACGCCGACTTCAACGGCCCCGGCGAGCATTCCTGGCAGGCACGCTATCAGTGGGACGGCGCCAGCGCCGGACTTGCCGGCCTGACCCTTTCCGCACGCTACGTGCGCGGCAGTGGCATCGACGGCACCCACGCGCCTTGCGGCGGCGCCTACAACCCCATGCAGGGCGGCACCTGCCAGCCGGCCTACGGCGACGACGGCAAGCACTGGGAGCGCGATCTCGACGTGCGCTACGTGGTCCAGTCCGGCCCGGCCAAGGACCTGGCGCTTAGCTTCGCCCAGGTTTCGCACCGCGCCAACGACGCCCAGGGCGGCGCGGATATCGACCGCATCTACGTGATCATCGAGTACCCGCTCAAGGGCGTGTTCTGAGCTTGCGGCGCCGCCTACGCAGGGCGCGTTATGCGCCCTGCGTTACTGGAAAAGCACGTCGTAGGATGGAGTGGAGCGAAGCGATACCCATCATTACCCTGCCCCAACGGCATGGGTATCGCTGCGCTCCACCCATCCTACAAATGCCGATGAATTCCGTTCACGGCAGCGGCGCGCTCATGTACTCGACCATCCGCTCGCGCAGCCAACGTTCGGCCGGGTCGTTGTCGTGGGCGGCGCTCCACACCAGCGACAACTCCGCCGGCTTGATGTCCAGCGGTGGGTCCTCGGCACGCAGGCAGCTGTCTTCCACCAATGCGCAGGCGGCGTAGTCCGGCACGGTGGCGATCATCTCGGTGTTGCGCAGCAGCGCCCGCAGGCTGCCGAACTGCGGCACGGCGAGAACCACCCGGCGGCGGCGCTCGATACGCTCCAGGTCGAGGTCGATGGCGCCGTTCAGGTCGCCGGAGAACGACACCATCACGTGCGGCCGCGAGCAGTACTCATCCAGCGTCAGCGGGCCGGGGCGGTCGTCGCCGCGCAGCACCTTCACACCGATATCGCGCAGCTTGCGGCGCTTGGCGTTGGCCGGCAGGTCGGTGGTGTAGCTGACGCCGACGGTGATTTCGCCTGAGGACAGTAACGCCGGCATCAGCAGGAAGTTGGCCCGGCGTACCACCACGGTGATGTTCGGGGCGTCCTGCTGCAGGCGCGCCAACAGGGCGGGGAACAGGCCGAACTCGGCATCGTCGGAAAGGCCCAGGCGGAAGATGTTGCAGCTGGTCTCGGGTTCGAAGGACTTGGCGCGGCTGACCGCCGCAGAGATCACGTCCATCGCCGGGCGCAGTTCCTCGAAGATGTGCAGCGCCCGGCTGGTGGGCTCCATGGCGCGGCCGGCGCGGACCAGCAGCGGGTCGTCGAACAGGTCGCGCAGGCGCGCCAGGGCGGCGCTGACGGTGGACTGGGTAATGAACAGCTTTTCGCCGACGCGGGTAAGGTTTCGCTCCAGCATCAGGGATTCGAAGATCACCAGCAGGTTCATGTCCAGGCGGCGCAGGTCGTTTCGGTTCATGGCTGGTCGCTCGGGCTGTGGGAGTGGGCATCTTTGCACAAGACAAAGGTCACGCCAGTCGAGCATGCCTCACGGTGTTTTTCTTGGACGGATGTGCTTGAAGACGGAATGCCTGGCGAATTCGATTGAGGATCGGATCACCTTGATTTACCTTGAATTTTTTATTTCCAAGGCGGTTTTTCCCGCCACTGCAAGCCGACCGGAAGAGAGACATCATGCCCGCACCTGCCCACCAGGTAGCGACCATGCTCGCCCCCCAGACCCACCGTCTGGTACAGCAGCTAATGGAGGAGCTGGAAAGCCAGGGAGAAGGCATCCGGCAGGCCAGCCAGCGCCTGTGCCGGCACCTGCTGGAACACTACCGCCTGCCACCGCCGTGCTACGACGCGCCCAGCGAGGGCGAACGCCTCGCCCTCGCTCCCTGGCAGGAGCGCAAGGCCAAGGAGATCCTCGCCGGCTGCCTGCTCAGCCGCCTGTACATTGCCGACGTCGCCGAGCAGTGCGGCCTGTCGCGCAGCCATTTTTCCCGCGCGTTCAAGCAGGCCACCGGGCTCGCGCCGCGGGAGTGGGCCCTGCGCCTGCGTATCGAGCGCGCCCGCGAGCTACTGGCCAACGGCGCCGCGCCGATTTCCCAGGTCAGCCAGGAGTGCGGCTTCGCCGATCAATCGCACTTCTGCCGCAGCTTCCGCAAGCTGGTGGGCTGCACGCCGAAGCGCTGGCGGGAAGCCAGCCGGGTTGGTGGCGTGCGGGAACTGGAGCCATCGACAGCGTAGGAGCAACTGTCTTTTCCTGGAAGAGTCCGTGCCTGTGTTTCCCCCCTCACCCCAACCCTCTCCCTCAGGGAGAGGGGGCAGATCGTGCCGGCTGACGCCGAAGCTTCATCCTGCACCACCCGAGCCCCTCTCCCGCTTGCGTGAGAGGGGCTCTTGAGCTTTGTAGGAGCGGACTCCGTCCGCGATGGTTTGCCCCACTCCGGGACGGATCGGAGCGATGCTGAGTCGATCGCGGACAGAGTCCGCTCCTACGCCAATCGCCACTTCTGATGGCAATTCCTACGCCGTCAGCAGTGCGGCTTCGCCGATCAATCGCACTTCTGCCGCAGCTTCCGCAAGCTGGTGGGCTGCACGCCGAAGCGCTGGCGGCAAGCCAGCCGGATGGGCGCAACGCAGGAATTGGCACCGGACGTTTCATAAAACCGTAGGGCGCATAACCCGGAACGGGTTATCCGCCGATTGGCTCGCGGCGGATAACGCTGGCGCGTTATGCGCCCTACGCTCTCGATTCCTACGCCGTTCAGGAAGCGTTCAGCCAGGACGGGAAGAACCTTGAGGTATGACAGGTCCGACGTCATCCGCACCGTCTAGTCTGGGTGCAGTCCCAATTTCCCAACAGGCAGGAGCCGGGAGTCAGCGCATGACTGCACAGCAAACCACCGACGGCAAACCGCAAACCACCGACTGGTACCGCAAGAGCGTCGACCAGGCCATGGCCGATCTGCAGACCAGCGCCGAAGGCCTCTCCCCAGACGAGGCCGAGGCGCGCCTGCAGCGCGTCGGGCCCAACGCGCTGCCGGCCAAGGATGTCGATCCACTCTGGCTGCGCTTCGCCCGGCACTTCAACGACGTGCTGATCTACATCCTCCTGGCTGCCGCCGTCGCCACCGCGCTGATGGGCCACTGGACCGATACCATCGTCATCCTGCTGGTGGCGGTGATCAACGCCGGCATCGGCTTCTTCCAGGAAAACAAGGCGGAGAAATCCCTCGCCGCCCTGCGCGGCATGCTCAGCAGCACCGCCCATGTGGTGCGCAACGGCAAGAAAATCGAGATGGACGCCGCCCAGCTGGTGCCCGGCGACATCGTCATCCTCCGCCCCGGTGACAAGATCCCCGCCGATGTGCGCCTGTTCGACGTGCACCACCTGCAGGTCGAGGAATCCATGCTCACCGGTGAATCCCTCACCGTCGGCAAGCACGCCGCTGCGCTGGACAAGGACGCGCTGCTGGCCGACCGCACCAACCTCGGCTTCTCCGGCACCAACGTCAGCGCCGGCAACGCCCGCGGCGTGGTGATCGAAACCGGCGGCAACACCGAGCTGGGCCGCATCAACAAGCTGATCGCCAACGTCGACGAAAGCGAAACCCCGCTGCTGCGGCAGATCGCCGAGCTGGGCAAGCGCATCTTCCAGCTGATCGTCGGCATGATGGTGGTGCTCTTCATCATCGGCTTCTTCTGGCACGACTATCCGTTCGGCGAGCTGCTGCTGTCGCTGATCAGCCTGGCCGTGGCCTCGGTGCCTGAAGGCCTGCCGGCCATCGTCTCGATCATCCTGTCGCTGGGCGTGCAACGCATGGCGCAGAACAAGGCGATCATCCGCAAACTGCCAACCGTGGAAACCCTGGGCGCCATGAGCGTGATCTGCTCGGACAAGACCGGCACCCTGACCATGAACGAGATGACCGTGAAGAGCGTGCTGCTCGCCAACGGTATCTACGCCGTCGAGGGCCAGAGCTATGAGCCCAGGGGCCGCATCACCTTCGGCAGCACCAGCGACGAGCTGGACTGGTCCCGGCATCGCGCCTTGCAGGACTTCATCCGCGCGGTGGACATCTGCAACGACAGCAGCCTTGCGCTCAACGACGAAGGCCGCTGGGGCGTGGTCGGCGGCCCAACCGAGGGCGCGCTGAAGGTCCTGGCGCGCAAGGCGAATCTGCCGGAGATCGAGTTCCAGAAATTCGGCAAGATCCCCTTCGACTCGGCCTACAAGTACATGGCGCGGCGCTGCGACGTCGCCGGGCAGAGCCTGGTCTACCTCAAGGGCGCGCCGGACGTGCTGCTGCGCATGTGCCAGCAGCAGCTCGGCGGCAGTGGCGTGGAGCCGCTGGATCGGCAGTACTGGGAGCGCGAGATGGGTTTCATCGCCGGGCAAGGCCTGCGCATGCTCGCCGCCGCCTACAAGCCGGTGCAGCCCGATGACGGCGTGATCGACCACGAGGACGTGCAGGACGGCATGATCTTCCTCGGCGTCGCCGGCCTGCTCGACCCGCCGCGCCCGGAGGCCATCGAAGCCATCGCCCTGTGCAAGCGCGCCGGTATCCAGGTGAAGATGATCACCGGCGACCACCCCGACACCGCCGTCGCCATCGCCGGCATGCTCGGCATGGGCAACGACCTGCGCGCCATGACCGGCCAGGAACTGGAGCAGGCCGATGATACGCAGCTGAAATCCCTCGCCCTGCAGTATTCGGTGTTCGCCCGCACCAGCCCCGAGCACAAGCTGCGCCTGGTGCGCGCGCTGCAGGCCAACGAGGAAGTGGTCGGCATGACCGGCGACGGAGTCAACGACGCTCCGGCACTGAAGCAGGCCGACGTCGGCATCGCCATGGGCATCAAGGGCACCGAGGTGACCAAGGAGGCCGCCGACATGGTGCTCACCGACGACAACTTCTCCACCATCGCAGGCGCCGTGCGCGAGGGCCGCCGGGTCTACGACAACCTGAAGAAGACCGTGCTGTTCATCCTGCCGACCAACATGGCCCAGGGCCTGCTGATCGTCATGGCGATCCTCGCCGGCGCAGTGATTCCGCTGGCGCCGCTGCAGATTCTCTGGATGAACATGGCGACCTCCACCACCCTGTCCTTCGCCCTGGCCTTCGAGCCTGGCGAGCCGGGCATGATGCGCCGGCCGCCGCGCAACGCGAAGGAGTCGATCCTCAACGGCTTCGCCGTCTGGCGGGTGCTCTACGTGGGTGGCCTGCTCACCGCCGCGGCCTTCCTGCTGGAAGCCTGGCTGGTCAGCAACGGCCACGATACCGACTACATCCGCACCATGATCCTGCACACCCTGGTCACCGCGCAGTGGGCGTACCTGTTCAACTGCCGCCTGCAGGAAGAGTTCTCGCTGAACCTGGCGCTGCTGCGCAACGGCGCGCTGCTCACCGTGACCCTGGCGCTGATCCTGCTGCAGTGCCTGGTGATCTACGTGCCGTTCATGCAGACCGCCTTCCACACCGTCGCCCTGCCCTTCAGCGGCTGGATGATCTCGCTGGGCATCGGCATCGCGGTGTTCTTCGCGGTGGAGCTGGAGAAACTGGTGATCCGCCGCTGGAAAGCCTCGCGCGGCTGATGTGGCGCGCGCAGGAGCAAACTCAGCTCGCTGGGAGATTGGAGCGGCGATGAGTCGATCGCGGACGGAGTCCGCTCCTACGCAAAGCCATGCCCTTGTAGGAGCGAGCTTGCTCGCGAACGAGTTTCCCGTTGGCTCCGGCGCTGGGCGGTTCGCGAGCGAGCTCGCTCCTACAGGAAGAGCCGCAGCGGCGGCAGGAGCTTCTCGTGTGGGAACGGACTTTGTCCGGGATGATCGCGCACAGCTCCCTGGGAGATTGGAGCGGCGATGAGTGAATCGCGGACGGAGTCCGCTCCTACGCTTGGCCATGCCCTTGTAGGAGCGAGCTTGCTCGCGAACGAGTTTCCCGGTGGCTCCGGCGTTGGATGGTTCGCGAGCGAGCTCGCTCCTACAGGAAGGGCCGAAGCAGCAGGTGTTTCTCGCGTGGGAGAGGACGTTGTACGCGATGATTGCGATCAGCTCCCTGGAAGATTGGAGCGGCGATGAGTCGATCGCGGACAGAGTCCGCTCCTACGCTTGGCCATGCCCTGTAGGAGCGAGCTTGCTCGCGAAAGAGTTTCCAGGTGGCTCCGGCGCTGGGCGGTTCGTGAGCGAGCTCGCTCCTACAGGAACAGCCAGAGTGGTGGGAGGATTGATTGGCCGCCGTAGGAGCGAGCCCGGCGGCAAGCCCCGCCCGGATACCCATGGCCGGCGGGCTCGCCCCTACAGTGCCACGCCTTTCCCTCCCCAGGTCCCCGGCCCTTTCCTGTCGCGGGAAGGAGGCGTACGCCGGGTGTTCCGATTGCTGCCAGTTAGCAAGCCTGGCGTAGGAGCGGACTCTGTCCGCGATTCACTCTTCGCCGCTCCAATCGACCAAGGAGCTGGGCGAAACCATCGCGGACGGAGTCCGCCCCTACCAGGGCGATCCGTGCCCGATGGCCACTACATCAACCGCGCCTTGAGCAGCGGCCGCAGCAGGTAGTTCAGCACGCTGCGCTTGCCGCTGAGGATGTCTACCTCGGCGACCATGCCGGGGATGATCGGCAGCACTTCGCCGTTGCGCATCAGCTGGCTGCCGTCGGTCTTGATCAGTACCTGGTAGTAGTACTCCTTGCCATGCACCGTATCTTCTTCGATGGTGTCGGCGCTGATCTGTTCCAGGGTGCCTTTCAGATCACCGTAGATGCTGTAGTCATAGGCGGTGATCTTGACCTTCGCCGGCATGCCCGGCACCAGGAAGGCCACGTCGCGTGGCTTGACCTTGGCCTCCACCAGCAGGCGCTCCTCCACCGGGATCACTTCCATGATCGGCTCGCCCGGCTGCACCACGCCGCCGCGGGTACTGATCAGCACGGTGTTCACCCGCCCGCGCACCGGCGAGAGGATTTCCGTGCGGCGCAACTGGTCCTTGCGCTGCTGGACGATGGGTTCGATCTGCGCCAGCTGGGCTTTCTTCTCCTGGCGCTCGGTGTAGGCGTCCTGGAAGTAGGTGTTCTTCAGCTCGGTGAGCTTGCCGCTCAGGGTGGCGATGTCCTGGCTCAGCTTGAGCGCCTCCATCTGGCTCACCGCACGGCGCGCCACCAGCGGCTCGACCAGCGCCAGCTGGCTCTGTGCCAGGCGAATCTGCTTCTGCAGCGAACGGGTGTTTTCCTCCAGCTTGTCGCGGCGCGACTTGAACAGTTCGCGCTCCGAGCGTGCCACCGGGCCATCGGCGGCGATGCTGTCGGGGAAGACGATGTGGTCCTGGCCCATCACCTCGGCGTCGAGCCGGGCGATGGCGGCACTGAGCACCTCGGCCTGGTTGGCGGCCTCCTGCCAGGAGGTTTCGAAGTGCGTGCGGTCCAGGCGCACCAGCGGCTGGCCGACCTGCACCAGCTCGCCCTCCTGCACCAGCAGGCGGTCAAGGATGCCGCCCTCCAGGCTCTGGATCTTCTGCATGCGACTGAACGGCACCACGCGTCCATCGCCGCGAGTCACTTCGTCCAGTTGCGCCAGCGCGGCCCAGGCGATGGCCGCCCCCAGGCTCAGCAGCAATGCCCACAGCAGCGGGCGCGACAGCGGATGGCTGGCGGCCAGCAGCGGGTCCTGCAGTTCGCGGCGCAGGCGCGCGGCGGCGCGGGTTTCACTGGCCATGGACAGCGCCCTCCTGCTCGGGAATCTGCACCGTGCGGTCCTGGACGATCTGCTCCAGCGCACCGTCCATCACCACCCGGCCCTGGCTCAGCACCACCGCGCGGGTGGCCACTGCCAGCATGCTCTTCTTGTGTGTGGTCATGATCAGGGTGCGGCCCTCCAGCCAGCGTTGCAGGTAGCCGATCACGTGCAGCTCGGTGCTCTGGTCGAAACTCGCGGTGGGTTCGTCGAGCAGCACCACCGGTGGGTCCTGCAGCAGCACCCGGGCCAGGCCGACGGCCTGGCGCTGGCCGCCGGACAGGCTGCCGTTGCCCAGCAATGGCAGGTCCAGGCCGAGCGGATGGGCGCGGACGAAATCCCCAAGGCCGACGCCATCCAGTGCCTCGAACATCTCCTCGTCGCTGATTGCCGCGCCCTCCAGGTTGAGGTTGTCACGCAGCGTGCCGTAGAACAGCGCGACGTCCTGCGGCAGGTAGCCGATATGGCGGCGGCGATCGGACGGATCGATCTGCGCCAGGGCCACGTCATCCAGCAGCAGGCGCCCGGATTCCGGGTCATACAGCCCGGCCAGCAAGCGCAGCAGGCTGGATTTGCCGGCGCCATTGCCACCGAGCAGGGCGATACGTTCGTAGGGGCGGATTTCCAGCGCAGCGATGTCCACCGCCGGCGGGTTCTCGCCGTGCACCAGGCGCACGCGCTCCAGGCGGTAATGCCCGGCAAGGCGCTCCTTGCTGACGAAGCGCTTGTCCTGGGGGCGCTCCATCGGCGCCTGCATCAGTTGGTCGAGCCCCTCCATGGCCACCTTGGTGTGCTGCCAGCGACCCAGGATGCCCGCCGCCTGGGACAGCGGCGCCACCGCGCGGGAAGCGAGGATCGAACAGGCGACCAGGGCGCCGACGCTCAGCTCGCCCGCGCTGATGCGGTAGACACCGAACACCACCACGCCGACGTAGCACAGTTGCTGGACGATGCTCGCGCCATAGGACAATGCCGTGGTCAGCGTGTGGGTGCGCATGGCGTTGCCCGCCAGTTGCGCGGTGAGCGTTTCCCAGAGGTGCAGGCAACGGCCTTCGGCATGGGTCGCCTTGACTGATTCGAGGTTCTCGATCGACTCCAGCAGGATGCCGTTCTTCACCGCGCCCTCGCGCAGGTTCTCCCGCGACAGCCGCGCCAGCAGACCCTGGCAGAGCAGGCCCGGCAACAGCATCAGCACAGCCGCCACCGCCGGCACCCAGACCAGGTGACCACCGATCAGCGCGATGATCAGCAGGAACAGCAAGACGAACGGCAGGTCGCTGATCATCGCTGCGCTGGACGAGGTGAAGAACTCGCGCACGCCCTCGAACTCGCGCACCTGGGTGCTGAAGGCGCCCACCGAGGCAGGCTTGGCCGCCAGCCGGGTATTGAGCACGCGCTCGAACAGCAAGGTCGACAGCTGCAGGTCGATGCGCTTGCCCATGGTGGTCAGCAGGTGGCCGCGCAACGAACGGATCACGCCTTCGAGGATGATCGCCAGGCCGACACCGCTGGCCAGGATCCACAGCGTGTCCATGGCCGCATTGGGCACCACGCGGTCATACACCTGCATGGCGAACAGCGCCGAGGCGATCGCCAGCAGGTTCGCCATCATCGCCGCCATCGCCACTTCGAAGTAGGAACGCCAGAGCTGTCGCAGCGGACCGAAGAACCAGTGTTGCTGGGCCCGCTTGGCGAAGTCGCCAACCCGGCCGTCGGCACGGTAGCGGCACTTGGCGAAGACCGCGATGCCGCTGTAGCGGCTCTGCAATGCCGCCAGCGCCAGGCGTTCGACGCCGCCATCGCTGTGCGGCACCAGGACGCTGGCGGACTCACCGTCCAGCTCGCAGAGCACCAGGGTGGCGCCGTCCTCCAGCACCAGCAGCGCCGGCAGCAGGTAGCTGTCCATCTTCGCCAGCGGCAGGCGCTCGACCCGCGCCACGATGTCCGCACGGCGCAGCGCGCGCGGTACGAAGCGCAACGGCAGGCGGCCCTGTTGCAGCGGCATGCCCTCGCCCAGCTCGGCCACGCCCAGCGGGCGACCCAGTTGCCGGCACAGCAGGGCCAGGCCCAGGCGCAGCGGGTCGGTAGCGGCTTCGTGTTCCGCCAGCAGTACCACGTTGTCGGCGTTCATCAGGAGGCTCCCGGAGCGAGGTGATTTTCCAGCAGTGGCCCGAGCAGGCCGATCTGCGCAGCGGCGCGATACTCCACGCGCTTGCGTTCGAAGCGCAGGTTGGCCAACTGGCGTTCGGCCTCGAAGCGTTCGCGCTGCACATTGAGCAGGTCGATCACGTCGCGTCGGCCGACTTCGAACTGGTCGCGGTAGACGCCGCTGACCTGGTCGGACTCGTGCACCTGCTGGACCAGCGAGTCCTGCCGCCAGCGCAGGGTGTCGTCGGTGTCGAACAGGGTCTGCAGCTTGCGCCTGATATCGCGCTGCATGGCGTCGCGCGTCCAGCGGGTGGACTCCAGGTGCTGCTGGGCGGCGGTGGGCCGGCGGAAGTTGGAGAGGCCTTCGAAGGTATCCATGCGCAGGCGCAGCGATACCACGGAGTCATTCTCCAGGTGCCCGCCGATCTCGCGGCGCAACGACGAGGCCTCCAGGTTCACCTGCGGCAGTAGCGAGGCCTTGCTCTCGCGCAGCTTGGCCTCGGCCACTTCGGCGTCCTCGGCGGCCTTGCGATACAGCGGGCTGTCGACGATCAGACGATTCATGTCGGTCCCGACCAGGTAGCGTTGCATGGACAGCGGCTCCGGTTCGGCGAGGTCGGCGGGCGCTTTGCCGACCAGCACCTCGTACTGGTTGCGGGCGTCCTGCAGGGCGCCCTTCTCCAGCGCCAGCTGCTCCTGAGCGCGGGACAGCTCGAGGTTGGCGCGGTCCAGCTCGCTGCGGTCGGAATAGCCGTCGCCGCCGCGCGCCCGGGTCATCTCGCGGATGTCGCCCAGGCGCTGGATATGCTCGCGCACGGTCTCGATCCGCGCTTGCGCAGCGAGCACGTCGAGGTAGGTCTCGACGATGTCCAGCGCCGCGTCCTCGCGGCTCACCAGCGCGCTCTCGTCGAGCTGGCGGTGGGTCGCCTTGGCGCTGTCCACCTTGCTCTTCATGCGCCCCCAGTCGTAGAGCATCTGCGACGCGGTCAGGTCATAGACGACTTCGCCGAAGTCGAATTCGTCGGGCCCGCCGGACATGCTCACCTGCGGGTAGTAGCCACCTTTGCTGATCTCCACGTCGGTCTTGCCGCGCTCCGCTTCCGCCACTGCGGCGCGGACTTCAGGATGGATGGCGAGGCCTGCGCGCACGGCCTCCTCCAGTGTCTGCCCCTGGCCTGCCGCGCTCGCCAGCAGCAGGCCATACAACCAGGCGTTGCGTAATGTCATGCAGTACTTCCTTGTTCAGGACACGACGACGTGGACGGTGTTCTCCTCCACCAGCAGGGTGCTGGTGCCAAAACTGTAGACGTCATAGCTGATACCGCCATGCACCTGGTTGACGCCGGTGTCCACCGCGCCCCTGACCGTCAGCGTGTCGTTGGCGTCGCCGGTGATCTGCAGGGTGTGGTTGGCATCGGTCACCGCGTTCACCTGGGCGGCGGTGAGGGTCAGGTTGCTGCCCGCGTCACCCTTGACCATGTCGAAGCGCTCGATGTTGGTGAAGGTGCCGGTACCGACCGCGCCGTAGTTCAGGTTGATGCCATTGCCGAGCATCACCGTGTCGAAGCCGGTACCGCCATCGATGCTCTTGAAGTTGGTGGCCTGCAACTGGATGGTGTCGTTGCCGTCACCGGCCTGGACGATGTCGCTGGTGCCAACGTGGAGGAACAGGTCCGCCCCCGCGTTGCCGTAGAAGTGTTCGGCGCCGCTCTGGCCGACGAACACGTCGGCGCCTGCCGTGCCGGTGACGCTGACCTCGCCGATAGCCAGGGTCAGGCCGGAGCCGGTGAGCGACAGGCCATAGGTCGCGCTCGGGTGGCCGGCGGCGTCATAGGCGATCAGCTGGAGGCTGAGCTGGCTGCCCAGGTTGAGTATCTGGGTCACCGACAGGCCGAGCTGCGCCAGCAGGTCCGGTGCCAGCAGGTTGATGGTGAAGTGCCCGGTGGCGTCGACCGTGGGATGCAGCGTCACGTTCAGCGCCGGGGTGATCACCTGCACGGCCAGGCTGCCGCCGGCAATCGCCGCACCGCTGATACCCAGGGTCGGCGGCAGCAGGCCCACGGCGAGGCCGAGGCCGCCGATGGTCACGGTGTTCTGCGTGAGCACACTCTCCAGGTTGAGGCTCGCCGCGGTGCCGACGTTGCCGGCGGCGTCACGCGCCGCCACCGCGATGCTGGCATCGAGCAACTGGTCCCAGGTCAGGCTGACGCCGGTCAGTCCAGTCAACAGGTCCAGCGTATTGGCACCGCTGCTGCCAGCCGACACTTCCGTGTGCGAGCTCAGCCCGGCGAGATTGACGTCCACCAGCAAGGTGCTGTTGGCCTCGCCATTGATGCCGAGCACGTTGCCGACCAGCGCCAGCACCGGCGCGGTCGGCGCCAGGGTATCGACGGTAAAGGCCGCCGGAGTCGCCGTCAGGCCGCCGTTGACGTCGGCGGTGAGGGTCGCCGCCCCCTGTGGGAACACCCCGACGCCGGCGCCCGGCAATACGGTCACCAGCGCCACTCCGGCAAGGATTTCCGCCGCCGTGAGTACATGCGCCTGGGTGTAGGTGAAACCGCCCGCACCGCTGTAGCGCAGGGTCAGGGTCTGCCCGGCCTGCGCTCCGGCGGTCAGGCCCACCCGCACCTGGATACCGTCGGAGAGCTCGGTCTTGTTGATGTAGCCGTCTGCCGCTTCGGCAATGCTCAGCACCGGCCGGGTCAGGTCCGGCGCCTGGATCTGGATCGCCGAACCGACATTGCCGGCGGCATCCACGGCGTTCACCGTCAGCACCTGGCCGGCGGTCAGCGCCGGGCTGAGGTTGACCGTGAAGTTGCCGCTGCCGTTGGCCTGTACGGTGATCGGGTTGTTCGTGTCGCCGTTGATGATCACCTTCACCGTGCTGTTGGCTTCGGCGATACCGGTGAGCAGCGTGCCGTTGGCGCTGACGCTCAAGCCGCTGGGCGCCACCGGGGCGACGCTGTCGATACTGACCGTAGTCGCCACGCTGACGTTGCCGGCAGCGTCCTTGGCGGTAACGCTGACCTGGGTGTTGTTGGCCAGCGCCGTACCCGGCGTGAAACTCCAGTGCCCGCTGCCATCGGCGGTGACTTGCGCGATGATCGCGCCGCCGACCTTGAGAATCACCGTCGAACCGATCTCCGCCGTACCGCTGAGCAGCGTGCCATTGCTCGGCGCGACGATCGGCGCGGTGGGCGCCACGGCGTCCACGGTGACGCTGGCGGCGACGCTGGTGTTGCCCACCGCGTCCTTGGCGACGATGCTCACCTGGGTGTTGTTCGCCACTGCCGTAGCGGGGGCGAAGCTCCATTGTCCCTGGGCATTGGCGGTCACCTGGCCGATGACGGCACCACCGACGCTGAGGATCACCGTCGAACCCGCCTCGGCGGTACCGCTGAACAACGCGCCATTGCTCGGCGTCACCACCGGTACGCTGGGCGCCAGGGCGTCCACCGTGGTGCTGGCGGCGACGCTGACATTGCCCGCGGCATCCTTGGCCACCACGCTGACCACCACGCCATTGCCCAGCGGCACGCCGGGGGTGAAGCTCCAGATGCCGCTGGCGTTGGCGGTGACCTGGCCGAGCAGCGCGCCGTTGGCGCCGCTGATGATCACCGTCGAATTGGCTTCGGCGGTACCGCTGAAGGTGACACCATTGCTGGCAGCGATGCTCGGGGCGTTGGGTGCGACGCTGTCCACGGTGACGCTGGCGGCACCGCTGGTATTGCCGGCGGCATCGCGGGCCACGACGCTGACCTGCACGCCATTGGCCAGCGCAGTACCCGGCGCATAGCTCCAGTGCCCGCTGGCATCGGCAGTGACCTGGGCGATGGGAACTCCGCCCACGCTGAGAATCACCGTCGCACCCGCCTCGGCGGAACCGCTCAGGACACTGCCGTTGCTCGGTGTCACCACCGGTACCGCCGGTGCCAGTGCATCGACCACCGCCACGGCAGCAGCGCTGAGGTTGCCGCTGCCATCGCGAGCGACCGCGGTGACCACCGCACCATCGGCCAGCGCCAGGCCGGGGACATAGCTCCAGTTACCGGCGCCATTGACCGACACCTGCGCGACCTGGACGCCGTTGACACTGATCAGGACCGTCGCATTGGCCTCCGCGGTACCGCTGATGGACAGGCCGTTGCTCGGATTGATGACCGGGATGGCCGGAAGGCTGGCGTCGACCGTGACATCGCTTGGCAGCCCGACATTGCCTGCGGCGTCACGCGTACTGGCGCTCACCAGCACACCGTCGCCCACCGGGACGGCCGGGACGTATTGCCAGTTGCCGTTGGCATCGACCTTCACCTCGGCCAGCACACTGCCGCCGATGCTCAGCACCACGGTGGCGTTGGCCTCGGCGGTGCCGGCGAAGACCGTGCCATCGCTCGCGGCGATGACCGGCGGCGGCGGTGCCACGGCGTCGACCGTGACGTTCACGGCGCTGCTGAGGTTGCCCGCCGCATCGCGCGCCACCACGCTTACCTGGACGCCATTCTGCAGTCCGATAGGTGGCGCGTAGTTCCAGTGGCCGCTTCCATCCACCTGCACTTGCGCCAGCGTTACCCCGCCGACACTGATCAGGATGGTTGCCCCCACCTCGCCGGTGCCACTCAGCAGGGTACCGTTGCTCGGGTCGCAGACCGGCGGATTGGGCGCCAGGTTGTCGACCACGGTGGACGCCGCGCCGCTGGTGTTGCCAGCGGCATCCTGGGCCACGGCATTCACCGTGGTGCCGTTGGCCAGCGCCGGGCTCGGGGTGAACGACCAGTGGCCGCTGCCGTCGGCCTGGGTGGTGCCGATCAGGTTGCCATTGCCATCGTGAAGAATGACCGTCGCGCTGCTCTCGGCGGTGCCGGCCAGTTGCGTGCCGTTGCTCGGGTCGATGGTCGGCGTCGGCGGCGCCACCGAATCCACCGTGGTAGTGGCGATACCGCTGCCGTTGCCGGCGGCATCGCGCGCCTGCACATTCACCACGGTGCCGTTGGCCAGTGCCGTGCCGGGAGTGAAACTCCAGTGACCGCTGCCATCGGCAGTGGTCTGGCCGATGGGATTGCCGCCACCATCGGTGAGAATCACTCTGGCGCCGGCTTCGGCGGTACCGGCCAGGTGCGTGCCGTTGCTCGGCTCCACGGTCGGTGTCGGCGGCGGCACGGTATCCACGGTGGTAGTGGCCACACCGCTGCTATTGCCCGCGGCATCGCGCGCGACGACGTTGACCACGGCGCCGTCTGGCAGTGCAACGCCGGGCGTGAAGCTCCAGTTGCCACTGCCATTGGCGGTGGTCTGGCCAATCGGATTGCCGTTGCCATCGGTGAGGATCACCGTGGCATTGGCTTCGGCCGTACCGGACAGCAGCGAGCCGTTGCTCGGGTCGATGGTCGGGGTAGCCGGCGCCACGCTGTCGATGGTGGTGCTGGCGGCGCCACTGGTGTTGCCGACCGCATCGCGCGCCACCGCGTTGACCACGCTGCCGTTGGCCAGCGCTGTGCCCGGGGTGAAGCTCCAGACGCCACTGCCATTGGCAGTGGTCTGGCCGATGAGATTGCCATTGCCATCGGTGAGGATCACCGTGGCGTTGATTTCCGCGGTGCCGTGCAGCTCGGTGCCATTGCTGGCAGCAATGGTCGGATTGCCAGGTGCCACCGAGTCGACGGTAGTGCTGACCGGCCCGCTTGTGTTGCCAGCGGCATCCCGGGCCACCGCGTTGACCTGGGTGCCGTTGGCCAGCGCAGGGCTGACTGCCAGGCTCCAGTTGCCGGAGCCATCAGCGTGTACCTGGCCAATAGGATTGCCGTTGCCATCGGTGAGTATCACCGTGGCATTGGCCTCGGCGGTGCCGCTGAGCGACGTACCGTTGCTGAGATTGATGCTGGGAGTGGGCGGCGAAACCGCATCCACGGTGGTCGTGGCCACACCACTGGTGTTGCCGGCGGCATCGCGCGCCACGACATCCACCACAACGCCATTGGCCAGCGGTGTGCCAGGCGTGAAGGTCCACTGCCCGCTGCCATTGGCTACGGTCTGGCCGATGGGGTTGCCGTTGCCGTCGGTGATGAGGATGGTGGCATTGGCCTCGGCGGTGCCACTGAGTACGACGCCATTACTCGGATCG
This sequence comes from Pseudomonas sp. GD03903, assembly GCF_029840045.1. Classification (NCBI taxonomy): domain Bacteria; kingdom Pseudomonadati; phylum Pseudomonadota; class Gammaproteobacteria; order Pseudomonadales; family Pseudomonadaceae; genus Pseudomonas; species Pseudomonas sp. GD03903. The sequence goes on from NZ_JAOCBT010000019.1 coordinate 24,654, forward strand.
ACGGTGGGCACGCCCGGCGCAACGCTGTCGATCGTGGTGCTGCCGAGCACACTGGTATTGCCCGCGGCATCCCGTGCCACGGCATTCACCACGGTGCCATTGGCCAGCGCCGCGATCGGGGTGAAGCTCCAGTTGCCGCTGCCATCGGCACTGGTCTGGCCGATAACGTTGCCGTTGCCATCGGTCAGCAGGATCGTGGCGTTGGCCTCGGCGGTACCGGCGAGCACGCTGCCATTGCTCGGCGCAACGACTGGTGCAGCAGGCGCCACCGCGTCGATGGTGGTGAGTCCCGGGATGCTGGTGTTGCCTGCGGCATCCGTCGCCAGCACCTGCACCTGGGTACCGTCAGCCAGCGGGGCCCCGGGGCTGAAGCTCCACTTCCCGGTTGCATCGGCGGTGGTCTGGCCGATCAGTTGGCTGCCGCCAGTGAGCAGGGTAATGATGCTGCCGGCCTCTGCGGTACCGCTGAGAAGGATGCCATTGCTGGGCTGAACCACCGGCTGGGCCGGGGGCTGCGCATCGATGGTGACGCTGCTGACGCCGCTGACGCGCGTCCCGTCCACCACCACGGCGCGCACCTCCACGCCGTCGGCCAATGGCACGCTCGGCGTCCAGCTCCAGTGGCCGGCGCCGTCCGCGTTGACCTCGATCAGCACGTTGCCGCCGGCGTCGAGGATCCGCACCAGCGCCAGGGCGTCAGCGCTCCCGCTGATCGTCGCGCCGTTGCTCGGCTCAATGACGGGCGGGTTGGGCAACGTCGTATCGACCAAAACACTGGCGCTCGGGCCGGTGTTGCCCGCGGCGTCCTGCGCCACGGCAGTCACACTCGTGCCATTGGGCAGCGGCACGGGAGGCGTGAAGCTCCAGTGGCCTGAGCCATCGGCGGTGACCTGGCCGATGACAGTGCCACTGCCGTTGGTGAGGATGACCGTGCTGCCCGCCTCCGCCGTGCCGATCAGCACGGTGCCGTTACTGTCACTGATGGTCGGCGCAGCTGGAGCGACGGCATCGATGGTGACCGTGGTGGGCGCGCTGGCATTGCCCGCGGCATCCACTGCCACCACGCTCGGCTGCGTGCCGTCGCCCAGGGTCGGGCTGAGCGGGAGCGTCCAATGACCGTTGATGTCGGCCTGGACACGCCCCAGTTCCACGCCACCCAGGCTGACGATCAGCGTGCTGCCTGCCTCCGCGGTGCCGCTCAGGCTGCTGCCGTTGCTCGGCAAGACCGTGGGCGCCGACGGAGCGATGCTGTCGATGACGATGCTCGCCGAGTTGCTGGTATTGCCGGCGGCGTCCTGGGCAACCACGGTGATGACGGTGCCATCGGGCAGTGACGGGATCAGGCTGAAGGTCCATTTGCCGTCGGAGTCGGTGGTCGCCTGGCCGATCAGCACATTGTTCGCGTAGACCAGGGTAATCGTGCTGCCGATCTCCGCCGTCCCGCTGACGCTGGAGCCATTGCTCGGGTTGATCAGCGGTGCCGCGGGCGCATCGGCATCCACGGTGGTGCTGGCGGCGCTGCTGCTGTTGCCCGCCGCATCGCGCGCGATTGCGTTGACCACGGTGCCGTCGGGCACCTGGGTGCCGGCGCTGAAGGTCCATCGACCATCGGCATCAGCGCTAGTCTGGCCGATCGGATTGCCGTTGGCGTCGGTAAGGATCACCGTCGCGCCTGCTTCGGCGGTGCCGGAGAAGATCAGGCCTTCGCTGGGGAGAATGGTCGGGGTCGGCGGCGCCACGCCGTCGATGACGCCACTGACGGTCTGGCTGCTGTTGCCGGCGGCATCCACCGCCACCACCGAGACGTTGGTGTTGTTCGCCAGCTGGCTGCCCGGGGTGTAGCTCCAGTGGCCATCGCTGCCCACCACGGCCCGCGCCACCTCACTGCCGGCGACGCTGATGATCACCGTGCTGCCGATCTCGCCGGTGCCGCTGAGCACCAGGCCATTGCTCGCATCCAGGGTCGGATTGGCGGGCGCAATCGCATCGACCGTGACCTGCACCGTGCCGCTCTGGTTGCCCGCCGCATCCTTGGCGACGACCGTCACCACAGTGCCATCGGCCAACGGCTGGTGGGGCGTGAACGACCATGCGCCGCCGGCCCCCACGGTGGTCTGGCCGAGGGTGTTGCCACTGCCATCGGTGAAGACCAGCGTGCTGCCCTCCTCGCCCGTGCCGCTGAGGCTGGTGCCGTTGCTGGGATTGACCAGCGGCGTGCTCGGCGCGCTGGAGTCCACCACCGTGCTGGTGCCTTGGCTCGGGTTGCCGGCGGCGTCGGTGGCGACCACGGTGACCGTGCTGCCGTTGGGCAACGGTGTGCTCGGTGTGACGCTCCAGTTGCCCTGGCCATCGGCGGTGGTCTGGCCGACCGGGTTGTTGCTGCCATCGGTCACGGTGACCGTACTGCCCGGCTCGGCGGTGCCGCTGATGCTGCTGCCATTGCTGGGATTGACCACGGGTGCGGCCGGCGGCGTGCTGTCCACCGTGACCGTGGTGGTGCCGCTGCGATTGCCGGCGGCATCCACAGCGACCACGCTGAGGGTCGCGCCGTCAGGCAACGGGGTGCCCGGCGTATAGCTCCAGGTGCCGCCAGGGCCGACCGGCACCTGGGCAATCACCTGGCCGTTGGCGGAAATGATCACCACCTCGGCATTGGCTTCGGCGGTGCCACTGAGCTCGCTGCCGCTGCTCGGTTCGACCACCGGCGCGGCTGGCGCCTGGGCATCCACCGTCACACTGGCCGTGCCGCTCTCATTGCCGGCGGCGTCACGGGCCTGCACCGTCAACTGGGTACCGTTGGCCAATGCCGGCTGCGGCGCGAACGACCAGTGCCCGCCAGCATCGGCCGTCACCTGGCCGATCACATTGCCGCCGGCATTGCGCACCAGGATGGTCGCGCCGGCTTCGGCGCTACCCTCGACCAGCGCGCCGTTGCTCGGCTCCACCGTGGGCGTCGGCGGCGCCACGTTGTCCACCGTGGTGCTGGCCGGCATGCTGGCGTTGCCGGCAGCGTCGCTGGCCACGGCGTTGACCACCGTGCCATTGGCCAGCGGGGTGGCCGGGGTGAAGCTCCAGTGGCCAGTACCATCGGCGCTGACCTGGCCGATGAGGTTGCCGCTGCCATCGCGCAGCGTCACCGTCGAACCGGCTTCGGCACTGCCGCTCAGGGACGTGCCGTTGCTGCCGTCGATGGTCGGCGCGGCCGGGGCGACCGAATCCACCGTGCCGCTGACCGGCACGCTGCTGCGGCCACTGCCGGGGTCGACCGCGACCACCTGGTAGGCCGCACCGTTGGCCAGCGCCGAGCCGGCCGAGAAGCTCCAGTGGCCATTGCCGTCAGCGGAGGTCTGGCCAATGAGGTTGCCGTTGCCATCGCGGATGACGATCTGCTGGCCCGCTTCCGCAGTGCCGCTGAAATCCACGCCGTTGCTGGCGTCCACCTGCGGCGGCGAGACCAGCGCGCTGTTCACCGTAGTACTGGCGGCGATGCTGGTATTGCCCGCGGCATCGCGCGCCGTGACCTGCAGGAGCGTACCGTCCGGCTGTTGCTGGCCGAAGGTGAATGACCAGGCGCCATTCACGCCCGCCGTCACCTGGCCCAGCGGATTACCGTTGCCATCGCTGATCAGCACGGTGCTTCCCGGCTCCGCGCTACCACTGAGCTGCAGGCCGTTGCTCGGGTTCACCTGCGGCGCCGGCGGCGCCACGGCATCCACGGTGGTCTGTGCCGACACACTGGTATTGCCGGCAGCGTCGCGCGCCACGGCATTGACCACGCTGCCGTTGGCCAGCGGGACGCCCGGAGTGAAGCTCCAGTGACCCGTCCCGTCAGCAGTGACCTGGCCAATCGGATTGCCGCTGCCATCGGTGAGAATCACCCTGGCATTCGCCTCGGCCGTACCGGAAATCACGCTGCCGTTGCTCGCAGCGATGACCGGCGCGGACGGCGCCAGGCCATCCACCGTGACGCTGCTGGCCAGGCTCGGGTTACCCGACGGATCGACGGCGACCACGCTCAGCACTGAACCACTGGGGATCTGTGAGGGCGGCGTGAACGACCAGTTGCCGGATCCATCGGCGCTGGTCTGGCCGATAAGGTTGCCGCCGGCATCGAGAATCCGCACGGTGGCGCCCGCCTCCGCGGTGCCGGTCAGGACCAGGCCGTTGCTCGGCGCCACGCCTGGCGGCGGTGGTGCAATGGTGTCCACCGTTACCGTACCGGCCAAGCTGGAGTTGCCGGCGGCGTCCCGGGCAATGGCATTGACCAGCGTGCCGTTGGCCAGTGGAGTTTGCGGGCTGAAGCTCCAGTGCCCGTTGGCGTCGACGGAGGTCTGGCCGATCGGATTGCCATTGCCATCGAGCAGGATAATCGTCGCGCCGATCTCGCCGGTCCCGGCGATCACGCTGCCATTGCTCGCGTCGACGTGCGGCGCGGCCGGTGCCACGGAGTCCGTGGTCACCAGGACCACGCTGCTCTGGTGGTTGTTGCTAGTGTCGACCGCGGTCACCTGCAGTTGCGTGCCATTGGGGAACTGCGTGCCGGGGGTATAGCTCCAGCTGCCGTTCGAGTCGGCGGTGACCGCAGCGAGCAGCGTACCGTTGGCATCGCGGATCTCCACCCGCAGTCCGGGCTCGGCATGGCCGAAGATCATGTGGCCGTCGCTGGGCTCGACAATCGGAGCGGGCACCGTGCCGTCGTCGACCACGACCGTGGTCGGAGCGCCGACATTGCCGGAAGCGTCCTTGGCGAGGACTTTCACCTCGCTGCCGTTGGCCAGCGGCGGGGAGAAGGTGAACGACCAGGCACCGCCGCCGTCGGCCTGGGTCTGGCCGATCAGTTGGCCATTGCCATTCAACAGCAGGATCGTCGCCCCTGGCTCGGCGGTGCCGGAAAACAGTCCGCCGTCGCTCGGGTTCACCAGCGGCGCCGCAGGCGCCAGCGCATCGACGGTGACGTGCCCTGGCAGGCTGGTGTTGCCAGCAGCGTCACGTGCCGTGGCAGTGACCTCGGTACCATTGGGCAGTGCCGAACCTGGAGCAAAACTCCAGTGGCCGCTGCCGTCGGCCTGTACGGTGCCGATCGGGACTCCACCGGGCCCGGTCAGCACCACAGTGCTGCCCGGCTCTGCAGTACCTTCCAGCAGGCTGCCGTTGCTCGGCGCGATGCTCGGCGCGCTCGGCGCCAGCGCGTCCACCGTCACGCTCGAGGTGCCGCTGCTGCCCATCGGGCCACGCGCCATCGCAGTGACTACCGTGCCATCGGGCAGCGGCGCGGCGGGCGTAAAGCTCCAGTGACCGTCGCCGCCGACCAGCGCCACCCCGATCACCACGCCCTGCGCATTGCTCAGGTACACCGTGGTGCCGACCATGGCGGTGCCCTGGATGACGTGGCCGTTGCTCGCCTCGATCACCGGCGAGGGCAGGCTGCTCGGGTCCGGCGCGATCACCTGTACCTGCGGGCTGGCATTGCCGGCGGCATCGTGGACGATCACCGAAACCGGCTGGCCATTCAGCAACGGCGGATTCAGCGTGAGGCTGAAACCACCATCCGCCCCCACGGTGAGCGTGATATCGGGTACGCCATCGTTGTTCAGGTCGATGGACACCGAGCTTCCAGGCTCGGCATGGCCCGTCAGCTGGCTGCCGTCGGTGCTGATGGCCAGGCCGCTGGCCGGCGCCGGCGGCGTGGTATCGGGCGCGCTGACCGCGGTGGCCGGGCCGGTGTTGCCGGCGTGATCGGTCACCGTCACCGACACGCTCTGGCCATCGGTCAGCGGCGTGGGCAGGGGAATCTGGAAGTGCCCGTCGGAACCGGCCACCCCCGTGGCGTCGGGAATGCCATCGCCGTTGGTGTCGACCTTGACGGTCGAGCCTGGCTCGGCGCTGCCGCTGATGCTGCTGCCATCTGCAGAAACCACGACGCCCGTGGCCGCGCCGGGCGCGGTGGTGTCCGGCGCGCTGGTCGATACAGCGGAACTGCTGCCGCCGGGATTGCGCACAACGACGGTGACCGTTTCACCGTTGCTCAACGGCGGGTTCAGCGGAATCTGGAAATTGCCGTTGCCATCCACTGGCGCGCTGTAGTCCGGGGTGCCGTCGCCATTGACGTCGACGTCCACGGTCGAGCCAGGCGCGGCACGCCCACTGACCATCGAGCCGTCGGCGCTGACGGAGACTTCCGTAGCCGGTGCCGGCGGCGGAGTGCTGCCACCACCTCCGCCGCCGCCACCACCACCGCTATTGGCAATGGCGGCACCTGCACCGACTACCGCCACGCCGGCCAGGATGGTCCCGGCCAGGCCCAGGCCGCCGATGCCAGCGGCGGTTCCTGCGGCGGCGCCCGCCTCGGCGCCGGTAAGCGATTCGAATCCGCCATCGATGGGTTCGGCGGCATAAGTTGGCGTCAGCGTGCCATCGGCAGCGACCTGGTCCAGGTCGGTCACCACCAGGTCGCCCTTCTCATTCACCAGGTAAAGCTGGCTGGGCGGCTGGTTCGGCGCGTAGAAATTGGCGATGCGGATGGTTTCGCCATCCTTCAGGTGTACCACCAGGTCTGCGCCGACCTGCTGGTAGCTGGCGACCGCATCCGCGGTGACATCCAGGGCCACGTTGCTGGCCTGCTCGAGAACGATGCTTCCTTGAACCGTCTGCTGCGTGGCGGTGGCTACCTCCACCTGAGATGCCACGACCTTCGCCTGGATCGCCATGCTGACTTCCTCTGACCAGAACAATGTTGTTGTTTATGGCCTGAAAGAAATAGCAGCTTCTGTACAAGTCGCCGGAGGCACTCCAATAGGCTCTTGGACAAAAGGTTTAATCGAAAGGTAGTAGCCTAAGCACCCGCCGAAAAGTTCTGAGTTCATTGCACAGCGACAGATATAAGCGCTGTTATCTGCCTATTTCACTCTCGACAATTAATTGACATTAGCTGCAGGCAGCGCCAATCCGGGAAGATCTTCCCGATATCATCGATTGCCTGCTTCACTTCGCGGCCTCGATATCGTCATGACAATATTCAGTCACTGCTCCAGCTATCACCGATGGCTTACATGGTCGTAATCCAGGGACTACAAAATTACCGTTCGTCGGAAAATTCCACTGGGAAAACCTGTCGGTACGGTCATGCCATTCCCAGGCTGCCGCCCACCGCCGGTGCGCGCTCCAGAGCGAAGCGGCGGAATAGACAGGTGGACATGCAAAAATGAATGTAAATTCCGGCGCTGCAATGGCATGGGCAACAGCTCGTCGTCAGCGAGTGCGTGAGCGCGAAACTTCGACTAATGCGCGGATTACTCCGTGTCGATATTCAGTCGTGCCCGATCGGCACTCGCGAAATGGCCCGTCCCTGCGCAAATACACACCAGGCGTCATGGTTGATGCGGGAATACAGCATGAGGGCCGGGAGATTATCCGGCCACTGGCACCCGACTTTAGTTCGGGCACTACGAGAGTGGATGGATATTGAGCGGAAAATGCCGAAGGCCGGGTTTTAAATCCAGCCTTCGGGACTTGCTTATTCAGCGCGACAATTTAAAGCGCCATGTCGCTGGAGGCCTTTTCCGCCGCGGGTACATCGGCGGCCGACGACGCGGCAGGTGCCTGGTCGATGGCCGGCGGCGGGTCCAGTTGCAGGACCTTGGCGGTGTAGCTCCACTCCTCGAAGGTTTTCTCCGGGCTGTCGTTGAGCTTGCTGCCGTAGCTCGGAACGATCTGGTGGACCTTGGCCTGCCACTCGGGCGTGGCGAGCTTGTCCTTGAACACCTTCTCCAGCACGTTGAGCATGATCGGCGCGGCAGTGGAAGCGCCCGGCGAGGCCCCCAGCAAACCGGCGATGCTGCCATCGGCGGAAGCGACGATCTCGGTACCGAGCTTCAGCACGCCGCCCTTGTCCGCGTCACGCTTGATGATCTGCACGCGCTGGCCGGCCTGCCACAGGCGCCAGTCCTCGGCCTTGGCCTCCGGGAAGTATTCGCGCAGCGCGGCAAGGCGGTCGTCATCGGAGAGCATCAGCTGGCCGGCGAGGTATTCCACCAGCGGGTACTCGTCGATGCCCACGCGGGTCATCGGCCAGACGTTATGCACGTTGGTGCTGCCCAGCAGGTCGAGGTAGGAACCTTCCTTGAGGAACTTGGTGGAGAAGGTCGCGAACGGCCCGAAGAGGATCACGCGCTTGCCGTCGAGCACGCGGGTGTCGAGGTGCGGCACGGACATCGGCGGTGCGCCGACGGATGCCTTGCCGTAAGCCTTGGCCAGATGCTGCTGGGCGATGGTCGGGTTCTCGGTGACCAGGAACGAACCACCCACCGGGAAGCCGGCGTAGTCCTTGGCTTCCTCGATGCCGGATTTCTGCAGCAGGCGCAGCGCGCCGCCGCCAGCACCGATGAAGACGAACTTGGCGTCGGTCTCGGTAACGCTGCCGTCCTTGAGGTTCTTGTACTCGACGCGCCAGGTGCCATCGTCGTTACGGGTGATGTTCTCGACTTCGCTGGAGAGCTTCAGGCTGAAGTTCGGCTTGGTCTGCAGGTAGCCGGCGAACTGGCGGGTGATTTCGCCGAAGTTCACATCGGTGCCGATGGGCGTCCAGGTGGCGGCAATCTTCTGCGAAGGATCGCGGCCCTGCATCATCAGCGGCACCCACTTGGCGATCTGCGCCGGGTCCTCGGAGTACTGCATGCCGCGGAACAGCGGGCTGGCCTGCAGCGCTTCGTAGCGCTTCTTGAGGAAGGCGATGTTGTCGTCGCCCCAGACGAAGCTCATGTGCGGGGTGCTATTGATGAACGAGCGCGGGTTCTTCAGTACGCCGTTCTGCACCTGCCAGGCCCAGAACTGACGAGAGATCTGGAACGACTCGTTGATCTCCACGGCCTTGGCGATGGTGACGTTGCCGTCCTTGTCTTCCGGCGTGTAGTTCAGCTCGGCCAGGGCCGAATGGCCGGTGCCGGCGTTGTTCCAGCCGTTGGAGCTTTCCTGGGCGACGCCGTCGAGGCGTTCGACCATCTCCATCGACCAGCCCGGTTCCAGCTCGTTGAGCCAGACGCCCAGGGTGGTGCTCATGATGCCGCCGCCGATCAGCAGCACGTCGACTTTCTTGGTATCCGCAAAGGCGGGCGCGCAATTCACTGCCAGGGCGAGGCCCAGCAGCGCCCCGCTAACTTTCTTGATCATCGAAAGGTTTCTCGTCGTTAGGGCTTGGCCTTCCCCACCGGCGTCATTCAGCGTGAAGGCCGAACCCGGCGCGCAACGTGCGAGCGATGGGCAAGGCGACAGATGACGAGGATGAGTCGGGACTCAGTTCCCTCCTCCGCCGGCTCTGAGGCCTGCTTGATGGAATGAGGGACGTCCTGCGCAGAGAGACACGCAAAGCCTTCGGCTTTGGCTTTTGTTGTGGGAGGGATGCATGGTCTGCTGAAACGTTTGTGCATTCTATAGAAAGCAGCGGCCATTCACCAAGCGCCGTAGTCAACTATCGACCAGCCGGTATGCCTGTAAGCTGTTTCAGGTTATTGCCTCCAATATTTCCCTCCGCGCGTAGGAGCGGACTCCGTCCGCGATGGGCCAGCCCATCTCCTCGGCCAATCGGAGCGATTTTGAATCGATCGCGGACAGAGGCCGCTCCTACGTAGATGTCTGCTTCAGGTGCCGAACACCTCGCCAGCGCTCCCTGTAGGAGCGAGCTTGCTCGCGAACCGCCCGGCGCTGGAGCAGCGGGGAAGACATCGCGGACAGAATCCGCTCCTACGAGATACCTCTGCGCTTGGGCCACCCCTCACCCTAGCCCTCTCCCAAGGGGAGAGGGGACCGTTCGGTGCAGGATGAATCTTGGGTGTCAGCCGGTACGGACTGCTCCCTCTCCCCCGGGAGAGGGCTGGGGTGAGGGGAAAGCATCGGCACGGGCTTCCCGAGAAAGACAGTTGCTCCTACCTAAAGCTAGACAGGACTGCTGCACCACAACGTTACCGAAACGCACCGCAAGCGCGCACGAATCGCCCCAGCCGTTACCGTTCCGCCCCGCTCCCCGCCACAGTTCCTACGCCACTTTCCTGGGCCCGCGGCTCTATTCCGGTCACTTCCAATCATTTCGCCATCATTGGCACGGCAACTGCTTGATTGCATGCATGGATAATTGGATCCAAAAATCCACGAGGACACACCCCATGCGCCTGGTGCCCACTGCCCGCCCACCGATGAGTGCCGAAGACGAGGCCTACGACTACCTCCTCCAGGCCATCTGCACCGGCCGCTACAAGACTGGCGACCGCCTGGTGGCCGAGGACATCGCCAGCGAAATCGGCATGAGCCGCATGCCCGTGCGCGGCGCCTTCAAGCGCCTGGACGCCGAAGGCCTGGTGACCCTGCGGCCCAACCGCGGCGCCATCGTCAGCGGCCTGAACATCGAGGAAATGCGCGAAGTCTTCGAGATGCGAAGCGCCCTCGAAGGCCTGGCCATCCGCATTGCCGTGCCGCAACTGAGCGACCGCGACCTCTCGCGCCTTGAGCGCATGCTCGACGAGATGGACGACTACCGCGACGACAGCGCCGAGTGGGTCAGCCGCCACCGCGCCTTCCACGAATACCTCTGCAGCCTCGCCGGGCGCCCGCGCCTGCTGCGCCAGATCACCGCGCTGTACTCGGTGATCGAGCCGCACATGCGCCTGTGGCTGCAGCACGTCGACAAACCCATGAGCGCCCGCGAAGAACACGCGGTGATCCTCGACGCCCTGCGCTCGGGCGATGCCCGCGAAGCCGAGCGGGTGATCTGCGATCACATCGAGGGAACCATCCCGTCCCTGGCGAAGTTCCTCGAGGCGCAGGCCTCCTGAGCCGCGATCCACCGAAGCCCAATCCACCGACGAGCTATCCACCGAAGAGAATCGAAGCAACGGGCGCCTAGACCCGTACTTCTGTGTCCCTGAACTGCCCCTGGCAACCCCACCCCGGAGAGCAACATGTTCGAACGCAGGATCCCGCAGTGCCTTCTCGCCCTTTGCCTGGCCGCCCCACTGGCGCACGCCGAAGTGAAGATTCCCGACCGCTTGCAGAACGCCAGCAAGGTCACCTTCTGCGGCGGCATGGACTCCCCGCCCATGGGCTTCTATGACGCCAACCAGAAGCTCACCGGCGTCACCATCGACCTCGGCGAGGCGATCGCCAAGCGCCTGGGCGACAAGAAGATCGACTGGCGCATCACGCCCTTCTCCGGGCTGATCCCGGCGCTGCTCGCCGGCCAGTGCGACATGCTGGTGGATCAGCTGTTCGACAAGCCCGAGCGGCGCGAAGTGATCGACATGGTCAACTACATGTACTCCAGCCAGGCGGTGGTGGTCGGCAAGGGCAACCCCGAGGGCATTCGCACCCTGGACGATCTCTCCGGGAAGAAGGTCGCCGTTCTCAACGGCTCGACCATCCGCACCCTGCTCGACGCGCACAACGAGAAACTGGCCAAGGCCGGCAAGCCGCCGATGAAGGTGGTGGTCTACAACACCGACACCGACGCTTTCCAGTCCCTGCGTATCCGCCAGACCGACGCCTACGGCACCACCGTGGAAACCGCCGGCTACTACCAGAGCATGGCCCCGGACCTGTTCGAGATCGGCGTGCCGGCCTTCGCACGCATCCTCACCGGCCTGGGCATCCGCAAGGAAGACAAGCAGCTCAGCGAAGCGGTCACGCAGATCATCAAGGACATGCAGGCCGACGGCAGCTACGCCGCGCTCCTGGCCAAGTGGCACATCGAAGGCGACAAACTGGACTGAGGTAACGAGACATGAACTTCAGTTGGGACGTGTTCTGGCAATACCTGCTGCGGCCGAGCGACATCTACCTCTACGGCCTCTGGCTGACCTGCGTGATCGCCGTCAGCGCCATGCTCCTGGGCTGCGCGCTCGGGCTGCTGGCGGCGCTGATGCGCCTTTCCACCAACCCTCTGCTGCAATACCCGGTGCGCTTCTATGTATGGCTGATGCGCGGTACGCCGCTGCTGGTGCAGATCGTCTTCCTCTACACCGCACTGGCCGCCGGCGGCATCTTCCGCTTCGAGGACCTCGACCTGGGGCTGTTCATCCTGCCCGGCAACATCCAGGCGGCGATCATCGCCCTGGGCCTCAACGAAGGTGCGTACATGGCCGAGATCATCCGCGCCGGCATCGGCGCGGTGGACAAGGGCCAGTATGAGGCCGGCAAATCCCTCGGCATGACCTTCCCCAAGCTGATGCGCCGCATCGTGCTGCCCCAGGCCTTCCGGGTGATCGTTCCGCCGCTGGGCAACGAGTTCAACGTAATGCTGAAGAACACCACGCTGGTCAGCGTGATCGGCGTGCAGGAACTGCTGCTGAGCACCCAGATGGTCACCTCGGCGACCTTCCGCGTGTTCGAGCTGTACCTGGTGGTGGCGATCTACTTCCTCGCCCTGACCACCCTGTGGGGCTTCTTCCAGCGCTGGCTGGAAGTGCGCTTCGGCAAATCCGACGGCCAGGCCGCCGCACCGAACCGCATGTTCGGTCGCCAGGCGATGAAACTGCTGAGGGGGCGTTGAGATGATCCCGGACATGAAAGACGTGGTGATCCAGGCCCGCGACGTGCACAAGGCCTTCGGCGAGCTGGAAATCCTCAAGGGCGTTTCCCTGGAAGTGCACCGTGGCGAAGTGGTGGTGCTGATCGGCGCCTCCGGCTCGGGCAAGACCACCTTCATCCGCTGCATGAACCACCTGGAAGACATCCAGGGCGGCAGCATCCGCGTCAACGGCGAGCTGATGGGCTACCGCGAGCGCCCCGACGGCAAGCTGGTACGTGACTCGGAAAGCAACATCGCCCGGCGCCGCCGCGACATCGGCATGGTGTTCCAGCGCTTCAACCTGTTCCCGCACATGACCGTGCTGGAAAACATCATAGAAGCGCCGACCCAGGTGCTCGGCATGCCCAGGGGCGAAGCGCTGGAGCAGGCGCGCCGGCTGCTCGCCCGCGTGCGCCTGTCGGACAAGGCCGAGCACTACCCCGGCCAGCTCTCCGGCGGCCAGCAGCAGCGCGTGGCCATCGCCCGCGCCCTGGCGATGAAGCCCCAGGCGATGCTCTTCGACGAACCCACCAGCGCCCTCGACCCGGAAACCGTCGGCGAAGTGCTGCAGGTGATGAAAGAGCTGGCCGACGAAGGCATGACCATGGTGGTCGTCACCCACGAGATGGGCTTCGCCCGCGAAGTGGCCGACCGCGTGGTGGTGCTGCACCAGGGCGAACTCATCGAAGAAGGCCCGCCCGCGCAGGTCTTCGGCAATCCGCACCACCCGCGTACGCGGGAATTCCTCAGCCGTGTTCTCTGACTAATGAAGAAAGGAAAGCTCATGCGTAATGGAGTTCTGCTGTTCACCCTTCTCGCCTGCGCCACCGCCGCGCAAGCCGACGACAAGCTGGTGCGCTTCTACAACTGGTCCGACTACATGGGCCCGGACACCCTGAAGAACTTCGAGAAGGACACCGGCATCAAGGTCCAGTACGACGTCTTCGACACCAACGAGATGCTCGAAGCCAAGCTGCTCTCCGGGCACTCGGGCTACGACCTGGTGGTGCCGTCCAGCCAGTTCCTCACCAAGCAGATCAACGCCGGCGTCTACCAGAAGCTCGACCGCGCCCAGTTGCCCAACTGGAAGCACCTCGACCCGCGCCTGATGAAGCGCCTGGAAGCCGCCGACCCGGGCAACCAGTACGCCGTGCCCTACATGTGGGGCACCGTGGGCATCGGCTACAACTACGACAAGGTCAAGGCCGCGCTGGGCGATAGCGCGCCGCTGGATTCCTGGGACCTGATCTTCAAGCCTGAGAACCTCGCCAAGCTGCACGGCTGCGGCGTGGCCTTCCTCGACGCGCCGGTGAAGATCATCCCGCAGGCCCTGCACTACCTGGGCCTCGACCCGAACAGCACGAATCCCGAGGACTACACCAAGGCCTCGGCGCTGCTGCAGAAGCTGCGTCCGTCGATCACCTACTTCAACTCCTCGAAGTACACCACCGACCTCGCCAACGGCGACATCTGCGTGGCGGTCGGCTACTCGGGCGACGTCATGCAGGCGCAGACCCGCGCCCAGGAAGCCGGCAAGAAGATCGACGTGCGCTATGTGATCCCCAAGGAAGGCGCCAACCTGTGGTTCGACATGCTCGCCATCCCGCGTGACTCGAAGAACCCCAAGGGCGCCCACGAGCTGGTGAACTATCTGCTGCGCCCGGAAGTGATCGCCCCGGTGAGCGACTACGTCGGCTACGCCAACCCCAACCCGGATGCGACACCGCTGCTCGATGCGAAAGTGCGCGACAACCCCGGCATCTATCCCAGCGACGCGGTGATCGAGAAGCTCTACGTCTCCGCCGACCTGCCGCCGAAAATCCAGCGCGTGATCACCCGCGAATGGACCCGTATCAAGACTGACCGCTGAACCGAAGAGAGTTTTCCATGCTGAGCTTCTCTGCCCACGAGTACCCCTACGCTTCCCAGCGCCAGAGCGTGTTCGCCCGCAACGGCATGGTCGCCGCCTCGCAGCCGCTGGCTGCCGAGGCCGGCATCGCCATGCTGCGTGCCGGCGGCAACGCCATTGACGCCGCCATCGCCACCGCCGCCGCGCTGACCGTGGTCGAACCCACCGGCTGCGCCATCGGCGGCGACGCCTTCGCCCTGGTCTGGGTCAAGGACCAGTTGCACGGCCTGGACGCCAGCGGCCACGCGCCGGCGTCCATTTCCATCGACAAGGTGAAAGCCGCCGGGCACGACAAGATGCCGGTGCACGGCTGGCTGCCGGTCACCGTGCCGGGCATTCCCTCGGCCTGGGCCGAGCTGTCCGCGCGCTTTGGCAAGCTGCCCTTCGCCGACCTGCTGCAGCCGGCCATCGCCCTCGCCCGTGACGGCTTCCCGGTATCCCCGGTGGTCGCCCACCAATGGGAAGTCGCCCGCCGCGAGTACCAGGAAAGCCGCGCCGCCGTGCCGGTGCTGGAAGCCTGGTTCGACACCTTCACCATTGACGGCGCAGCGCCGCGCGCCGGCCAGCTGTTCCGCAACCCGGCCCAGGCGAAAACCCTCGCCGAGCTGGCCGAGACGAAGTGCGAGAGCTTCTATCGTGGCGCCCTCGCCCAGCGCCTGGCCGCGCATTCCGCCGCCACCGGTGGCGAGCTGAGCGCTGCGGACCTGGCCGGCTACAAGCCGAAGTGGGTCGAGCCGATCAAGACCAACTACCGTGGCTACGACGTCTGGGAAATCCCGCCGGCCGGCCAGGGCCTGATCGCCCTGATGACCCTGAACATCCTTCAGGGCTACGACTTCGACCAGCGCGACAGCCAGCTCACCTGGCACCGCCAGCTCGAAGCGATGAAGAAAGCCTACGCCGACGGCCTGCACTACATCACCGACGCCGAGCACATGCGCGTCAGCACCACCGCGCTGCTCTCCGAAGACTACGCCGCGCGCCGCCGCGCCGAGATCGGCGAACACGCCGCCGAGCCCAGGCATGGAGACCCGCACTCCAGCGGCACCGTGTACATCGCCACCGCCGACGGCGAAGGCAACATGGTCTCGTTCATCCAGAGCGCGTACCACGGCTTCGGCTCCGGCGTGGTGCTGCCTGACAGCGGCATCGGCCTGCAGAACCGTGGCTCGGAGTTCAGCCTCGATCCGGCGCACTCCAACGCCCTGGCGCCGGGCAAGAAGACCTTCCACACCATCATCCCCGGCTTCCTCAGCAAGGATGGCGTGGCCGTCGGCCCGTTCGGCGTGATGGGTGGCTACATGCAGCCCCAGGGCCACGTGCAGATGGTGATGAATCTGGTGGACTTCGGCCTCAACCCGCAAGCAGCGCTGGACGCCCCGCGCTGGCAATGGCTGGGCGGCATGAAAGTCGGCATCGAGCAGCACGCCAACCGCGACCTGGCCTTCGGCCTGGCCCGGCGCGGCCACGAGGTGGAGATCGCCTGCGACCTCACCGACTACGGGCGCGGCCAGATCATCGTCCGCGACCCGCAGACCGGCGTGCTCTGCGGCGGCACCGAACCGCGCGCGGATTCGCACATCGCGGTGTGCTGATGCCACCTTGCGCCGCAACGGACGCCAGCCACGGCTGACTTCCGCTGCGGTGCAAGCCTCAGCCTTCCGGGCGCGCCTTGTCCTTGCGGCAGGCTCCGCCCTCGGGAGCCAGGGTGATCTCGACTCGCCGGTTGGCATTGCGCCCCTCCTCCGTCTCGTCGCTCGCCACCGGCTGGCTGTCTCCGGCACCGCGAACCTCGAAGCAATCGTCAGGGATGTCGCCCATCCGCTGCATCCAGTCGCGGACAGCGGCTGCCCGATTTCGCGAGAGTTCCAGGTTGCGCCGGGCATCGCCGGTCGAGTCACTGTGGCCGGTGATGATGATCAGCCAGCCGGGCTGCGCCTTGATGTCGATCAGGCTGTTGACCAGCACCTTGTCCGACTCGGGGCGCAGCACGGCCCTGCCCGGCGGGAACAGCAATTGGCCGTCCAACCGCAGCGCCCGGGGTTCTGGCTGCGGCGACGCCGGTTCGACCTGCACGGTTTGCCAGCCGCGGCTGTACGCCCAGGCAAACAGCCCCGTCAGCAGCATCAGCGCAACCAGCGCCAACAGCCACGGCCAGAGCCAGCGGCGCCTGTGCTCGGCCGTCAAATCGCCCTGCTCCGGCTCCAGCGCCGCCGCTGCGGGAACATCGGCATCAGGCTCACGCAACACCGCAGGCAACGCCACGGGCATTGTGGCCGCAGGCGGATCGACCTTCGGCAGCGACGCTGCAACGCTGGCTCCCCGGGAGGCCGGCGGGTCCACTTCGGCCGACAGACGCCTGATCAGCCCCTGCAACTGGCTGCGCAGGGCCTCCAGCGACGCCAGGGAGACCTCCGCCCGGCGTTGCAGCAGTGCCTCCAGTTCCTCCAGTGGCTGCCCCAGTTGCAGCAGCTCCGGCAGGTCCGCGTCGGACAACGGCAGGCCGCGCAGCCACGCGCGCAGCTGTGCGAACAACCAATCGAGAATCTCCACGCGAACTGCCGCAGCACGCGGCCAGAGGCTGTTCCATTCGCCGGCCAGCAGCGTGCAGGTCAGCCGCAAGCCCTGGCTGCCCCCCGGTAGCCCGTACAGGTGCGCCCTGGCCAGAGCAAAGGCGATCACCGACTGCAACTCCATGCCGTGCTCGCGGAACAGCACCAGACCGAGGTGCTCCACCCGCGCCCAGTCGATATCCGGCTGCGCTGGGTGGCTCAGTTTCGCCAGCTCGGAACCCAAGGCGAGAAACAGGGCATGCCCCTGGGGATTGCCACCCAGGCGCAGTTTCTCCTCGACTACCGCCCCTTCGTCATCCAGTTGCGTTGCCATCAGTGCACCAGATGATCGTGCTGCTTCAGATGGCGCATGAGCACCTTGCCCTGAGGGTCCAGCGTCGTGCCGAAAGTGGCGCGGGTACCGTCGCGCAGTTCGACTTCCAGGTTGTACTCCAGATGCCCCGGGAGCCTTTGCGGCAGTAGCAGCACCTGCACCGCAGCAAGGCGCGGCTCGTACTTGCGCAGCGTGCCGGTCATGGTCCCCATCAGCCCGTGCGCACTGCCCGGCATGCCGTGGAGTATCTGGCTCATGTCCGGCAGGCCGTAATCGGGCAGGTGGCTGAGCGTGCCGGCGCGGCAGTTGAGGATACGCAGCAGGTTGTCGAGCACCGACAACAGAACCTGGTCCTCTTCTCGTACCTGGTGCAGGTCCAGTTCGCCGGTGAAGTTCTGCAGCAACAGTTCGTACAGCGACGGGTTCTGCTCGCTCACCACCAGGAATCCTTCTTCGGAGCTGGCACCAGGTGCAACGCGTTGTCGCCCAGTTCGATCACCCGGGGCAGGTCTGGATCCAGCTCGTCGCGGGCCAGCAGCAGGCGCCAGGTATGGTTTTCCGTATCTGGCGAGCGGAACAGCGCGACCACCGCGACGTACTGCGCCTCCGCGGACAATGGCACGTTCAGTTGCGCCCCCTCGTCAGGCTTCACCACCAGCCGCTGCGAATCCAGCAGGTCGCCGGCCAGGAGGCTATCGCCTTCGTTCAACAGCCCCTGGTAGTCCGCCGCATCCATGCTCTTGCGGTCCTTCAGCTGATAAACCCGGACCATCGTCGACAGCGACAAGCCGGACATGTCAGTGCTCTGGGTGTTGAGAGCGGCACGGGCGTTCAGGTCCAGGTGCAGCACCTTGACCTGCTTGTAGAAAATGCCGTGGGCAAGCGTGCTGCCCCCGTCCACGGCGCGCTGGGTCAGTCCGCAGCCACCAATAAGCACGCAGGCCAGTGTGGCGGTGGCCAGCAGCATCCTAAATACGGTACGCGACATGCTGTATCTCCCTGGAATTCATGTTCTCGGTCAGTCCCTGGTAGCGCCCGAGGTTGACGGTGACGCACGGCTGCCCGGCCTGCTCCGGCTCATCAGGATCGAGCCCGAGCACACCGGTCAGCCCGAGCCAGACCGGAGGGCCGCCGAGCACCGGCCTGGGCAGGCATTTCACTGGCAGGGTCAGTACCAGCCTGGCATTGCAGCGCCACCCCAGGTACACCCGCAGGAGCACCAGCAGGTCAGTGTGCAGCTGTCGCCCTGGCAGCCAGCCCTGGGCCTCGGCAAGGTCTTCGGTGGCCAGTTCAAGCTGTACCTGGCTATTGGCATCCGCGCCCAAGCTTCCCAACGGAGTGCCCTGGGAAAGGCTCACCGGGTTCGTCCGCGACAGGCTGGCGGGTTGCGCCAGTGGCACCTTGCGCGGCCAGTGCGGCGTCACCCGCACCTGGGTGTTCGGTGCCAGCAGCTTCACCAGAGCACCAATGCCCTCGGCGTTTCGCGTCGGCAGGCGCATGACGCTGAGCAGCGCGAGGAAACGCGAAACCGGCGTGGCGATGTGGTTGGCCGTTCCCGGTATGCCCAGGCCGATCAGGCCCAGCAGGCACTGCGAGGTCTTGTCCGCGCCGCCGGGCTCGAAGGTGGCCGGATAGGAGTACTTGCGCCAGATGCGGTAGAACTGGGTGAAGACCCGGTGGTTGAAGATGTCGAGGAAGGCTTCGAGCGCTTCGTGGCCCTCCCGGCGCTGGGCGATGTCGTCCAGGTAGACGGTCGGCAAGGGCGAGTCGACCCCGTATAGCCCAAGCAGACGCGTCCGCACCGTGGGCGGTCGCTGCGGGTGCTCCTCGTCGTACTCGATGGCCTTGAGCTCGCCGCCGGGGAAGCCCATGCCGGGGTGCGGGCGAAAGCGCACCGCGTCATCGCCGGGGCGAGTCGTCGAGCCCAGCAGCGGGTTGCCCGCCGTCGCCGCTTCGAGCAACTGGCAGAAGCGGTACAGGTTCGCTTCGGCAATCCGCCCGCCCAGCGCCTCCAGCAGGCCGCTGGCCTTCAGCCGGGAATACGCTGACTGTGATTCTCGTTCCATCGCAGGCACTTCCCGGTAGGTTGCAGGATCAGCGTGAGCTGGTTGAACAGGTGGATGTCGGCATACAGGGCGAAGAAGCGGTTGAGCATCTCGCCGAACAGGCTGATGTCGCCCTCGCCGCTGAAGCCGTTGGCGTCCAGCGTCACCTCGATATCCACGCCGCGCAGCAGGAAGCCTTTCTCGAAACGCTGGATCAGGTGATGGCGCACCTCGACGATCGCCGCCAGCCGCCGGCGATTCAGCTCGCTGTGGGTCCAGTCGTAGAGTGCCAGCGTGCCGCGGAGTACCTCGGCGTTGTCCAGCATCGGCAGGAAGTTCGAACCCAAGTGACTGAGGACCCGCCAATGGAAACGATCCTGGTTGGGTGGGTAGCACGGCAAGGTCGGCGCACACAGGTTGCGTACCCGCAGGCCGGCCAGCGGCGACTTCACCAGTGAGTCCAGCAGCGTGCTCTGCAACGCCTTGCGCGGCAGCTGGCCGTTGGTGCCGGTGAGGCGCAGGGAGAGGCTTTCCGTCTCGCTCAGGCGGTCGGCGTCGAAGCCTTCGCCGCCCAGGATCAGCCAGGTGTCGTGCATACCGTTGGCGCCACGCTTCATCCGTGTATGGAAGTAGCGCTCGGGGGCATCGTCGCGCAACATGCCGCCCTTGTGGCGGAAGCTGGTAAAGGGCACGTAGTCGCGCTTGCTGGAGTGTTTGGAGGACGAAACGCTGTCCACCGAATAGATCTCGGTGTGGCCATCCTGCAGGCGCATCGGCCGCAACAGATAGTCGGTCTGCAGGGGCAACAACGTCAGCGGGTCGGCCTCCAGGGCGAACAGATTGATCACCGGCACGGCGTGCAGGCGCAAATGTTCGGCCGTCAGCGTGAACTCGTGCGGCCACTGCTCGCTCAGCACCACGTCCAACTCGAAGCCTGACAGCTCCGCGGGAATCGGCATCTGCTCCAGACCACGGAGCGTGACGAACATGAATTTCTCGCGGAAGGTGAAGTACTCCAGGAGCAATTGGTAACCGCTGAAGGCACTGTCGCCCTTGGGCCAGAGTCGGTCGTCGTCGCCGAACCCCCTGGGCGAGAAATGCCCGTCGAGCCTCAATCGGTCGGTCTGGCCCGGCACCCGCACGTAAAGCGTCTGCGCATTCAGCGTCAGTGCGCGGTGCAGCGCACAGGCCAGTGGGCCATCCGCATTGAGATAGAGCGGCAGGCTGCTCAGGTCGATCAGCGACCAGTCCGCCAACGGACTGCAGGCGAAGCGCAGGCGCAGCACCGAACGGCCATCCGGCTCGTTGGCCACCCGCACCGATTCGATACGCATCGGGTTCAGGGTGATGTCCTGGGTGGTGGTGTAGCGGCAACGCGTGCGCTTGGCGCCTACCGGCTGCGACAGGACCTCGAAGCCCCTGGCGATGGTTTCGCAGCGCTTCATCTCGCGAATGTCCGGCGCCAACTCGACCACCGACAGCGACGGGATGGTGCGCAGGTAATGCGGCCAGAGCAGGCTCACCAGCCCCTCGGTCAGCTCCGGCAGGTCATCGTCGAGTTTTTCGCGCAGGCGCCCCATGAGGAAGGCGAAGCCTTCGAACAGGCGCTCTACATAGGGGTCGCGCGCGCCGGCCTTGTCCAGGTTGAGCTGCGCCGCCCGATCCGGAAATGCCTCGGCGAACTCCTTGCCCGCCTCGCGCAGGTAGCGCATTTCGGCGTCGAAATAGCGCAGCGTCAGATTATCCATGCTCACAACGAAAATCCTGAAAGTAAGAGGGACCTAGCCACAGAGCACCGCGGCACGCACCGGATCGACTGCCACCAGGGTGGCCAGCAGATGCTCCATGCGCTGGGCCAGCGCGGCCTTGTCGACGTCATTGCGCTGGGCTTTCTGCCGCAGCAACTTGAGCAGGCGGGCCTTGACCTCGAAGCCCAGCTCCGGCTCCCAGGCATGCAGGTTTTGTTGCTGGGCGACACTGTCTAGTTCGCCCAGCAGGTAGGTCGCCAGATCGCTCTTGCCGTACTGCTCCGCCACCCGCGCCATCAACAGACGCAGCAGCCAGCGCTGGCGCCCGGTGTGCACCTCGGGGCGGGCCGCCAGCCAAGCCAGTGCCGCCTCGACGCCATCACTGTCGGCCTGGGCCAGCGCCTCGCTTTCCAGCGCCAGGATGTCGTCCGTTGCCGCGCTGGCGCTGATTGGCGTGGACATCCAGGCCGCCGCTTGATTGCCGCTGACGTGCTGCGTGATCCAGTCGCGCGTGGGCTCGGCGGCAAAGGGCGTGCCGTCGCTCCAGCGCAGTTGTTCGATGCCCGGCAGACGATCGAGGAACATCCCCAGGTCGCGCTTGACGATGTCCGCCCACGCCTCGTACGGCACTCCCAGCTTGCCCAGGCTCTGGCAGAGGTACCACTGCAGGTCCAGCCAGAAATGGTTCACGCCTTCGGCGTACATGCGCTCCACCTGGTCGAGCAATTCGCCCCAGCTCTGTTGCAGATACAGGCGTTTGAGCTGCGCGCGGTACTCGGTGCGTGGAGGCACCAGGCGGGTATTGCCATTGGCCTCCTGCGGCGGCGACTGGTGCACCGTGTCCCAGCGCAGGCCGGTCAGCAGGCGGTGAGCCGCCAGCCAGCCCAGGGGCTGTTCGCGAAGATAACCGGCCAAGGCCTTGCCACTGTCGAGCAGGTCGCGCCCGGAGTTGATCGCCGACATCGCTGGCGCGGCCGGATGCGCCGTGGGCTCGGCCTGCACGGCGCTGTTCTGCGGTACCAGCGCGTTCACCCCGCCGGACTGCGTAAGGCGTGCGCTCAGGGCGGCATAAAGCGCCCCCAGGCCCGGCCGCTCGCTCTTTGGCCAGGCGGAAACGATCTGCTCCAGCCAGGCCAAGGCAGCGACGGTGCGCTGCGCCTCGGCCTTGACCACTTCCGGGAACAGCGACAGGCCATCCAGCACCTTGCCGCTGGCCACCCACTCCAGGGCCACGCGGCGACTGTTCGGGCGGCTGGGCAGGACTTTCCGGGCGAAGCGTTCGAGCAGCGCCGCCAACAGCTCCAGGCTATCCGCGAGCCCCGCCTCGCCGTCGCGTTGCGTACGTGCCCAGAGGTAGTAGGTGACAATCCTCAGGTCCTTGCAGCGCTGCTTGAGCAACCGTTCCGCCAGCCCTATCACCCGCTCCACATCGGCTCCGGAGAGCTTGTTGACCTCCTCGCGCAAGTGCTGGAAGTCATCCTCGTAGCCGGGGTCCTCGCCCACCGGCGCAGCCTTGCTGATGGGTTTCAGCCAGGCTTCCCAGTGGCTCGCCCGGGCCTTGGCCAGCGCCACGGCGTCCTGCCCATCCAGGCAGGTGGATATCAGTCCTTGCAAACTCATCGGTGTGTCCTACATCCCCAGATATACGGCGCAGCATCAACGCTGATCTGCATGCAGCGGCTATTGCCCCATGTACTCGCTCTCGGCGTTGGCGTAGGGCAATGCCTGCCCCGCCCCGACATCGAAGATGTTCGCCGGCAGCTTGAAGCTGCGCAGTTGCAACAGGGCCAGCGGCCCGTTGCCCAGCTCGGTGCGCAGGTGCCAGGTCAGCGGCAATTTGTCCGGCGCGGTCAGCACCAGTTCGAACAGCGAATTGCTGTCGTCCAGGCGCCTCACCTGGGCCTGCTCGAACAGGCGGATCAACCCCCAGACTCCCGAATAGTCGCCGAACAGCCGCGCCCCGCCCTTGAGGCTGGTCCAGCTCAGCGACGCCCCGGGATGATCGGTGCCGCCCGGCCAGGTGAACTGCTGCCAACTCTCCATCTGGTTGAAGTACTCCAGCGTCACCCCATCGAGGATGAAGGTCGTTTCCACCACGTTGCGCACCGGCTTGGCCTGCAACTGGAAGGACATGCCCATGCCGCCATCGGTGTAGAGAATGTCCGCCAGCTCGCCCAGCTCGTTCACCGCCTTGAGGAACTGCGGGTTGAAGTGCAGGCCCTGGCTATTGCCGCTGTCCGGCACCCAGCGGTTGCCTTCCTTGTGCAGCACACCGCCCAGTTGCGAACTGATGAACTGGTCGATGCGCCCGGTGCCGGAGCGGATCATCTGGCCGAGCATCGGCAACGAGGCATCGCTGCCGCTGACGGCGAAGGGATAGCGACCGTCGAAGGCGCGTTCCCAGTTGCCGACGATTGCCCGCTGCCACTGGCGGTTCAGGCCGGCCGCCGAGGGTTGCAGTACGCCTTCCCAGGCCTGGTTGAGCGGCTGCACGAAGAGGTTCTGGCCAAAGCCGCTCCATTCCCCACCCAGGCTGGCGGCGATCAGGCTGCCGTAGTCCAGGGTATCGGTGAGGTCCACGCTGGTGCCCTGGAATACCGTCTGCGCCAGGGCCTGGGTCATCGCCTGCGGGTTGGCGGCATTGGTGACCTGTTGTAGCTTCAGGCGCACCCGCGTCACACGGGTGAGGAAGGCTTGCAGGCTCAGGTTGTCGCCTGTGGCCGTCGCGGACTTCTCCTTGCCGAGCAAAGCGAGGATCGGCCCGAAGGTGGTATCCAGCGGGCCCCGCGGGCCAGCGGCGTTCTGGTCGATCACCGGCTGCTTGTCCTTGTCCAGCAACTGTTGCGCCGACTTCATCAGCGAATCGGAAAGGGCCTCACCCTTGACCTCGGTCTTGCCCTGGTAAGCCAGGGTGTTCATCAAGGCGATCAACGGCGACTGGCGTACATCGCTGAGCAGCGTCAACTGTGCAATGGCGTCGGAGAGGCTGTCTGCCTTGCGCCAGCGGGTGCTGTTGAGGAAGGCCAGCCACGCGTCGCTGAACTCCTGGAAGTAGCGCTCGGTCAGCTGGGCCTTGAGCACCTCGGGTTTGAGGTCGCTGTCGAGGGTGCTCTGCTGGTCGCTCAATACCCAGTCGATCGCTTCGCGCCGCGCCTCGGCCACCTCGTCAATGGCCTGGCGCACCTGGCCTTCCCAGGCCTGGCGGGTGAACACCCCCGGCACGCTGTTGGGCGTATCGAAGAGCATCGGGGCGTCGGTCTCCCCGACCATGTCGCGCAAGGTCAGCGCCGCGTAGTTGTTGCTGGCGCGATCGAGCACCTGCTGGTACAGGTTGGCCACGCCATTGCGCTGGCCCAACTGGCCCAGCAGTACCTGCCGGGCCTGGGATACCAGGCCGGGTTGCGTCTGCGTGCGCCACTCGGGATGCGCCGCCAGGTGCTGCGCGTAGAAGGCCCACAGATTGGGCGAAAGGTCCTGCCAGAGGCCCGGCGTAACACCGGGGCGAGCGGCCTCCTCGCGGGTCAGCAACTTGCCCAGGAACTCCGCATCGGCCTTTTCCGGGCGGGCCATCATCAGATAGGCCTTGAGCTGGGCATGCGCCTCTTCCGCCCGCGAGGCACGCTCGGGGCTGTCTGCCGGCAAGTCGGCGAGCTCCGTCAGTTGCTGCTCCAGGTGCTGCGTCGCCACATCGCGCAGCAATCGGTTGTTGGCCTCGGTGTAGCGCGGCCACAGTACAGCCAGCAAGGCATCGTTCTGGCTCAGGCCGAAACGCTGGTACCACGGCTCGCCGTGCTCGCGGCGATAATCCAGCCGCGCCATCTCGCGGGTCAGTTCGTGCAGGGCCTTGAGCTGCGCATCCGCATCGCCCGGCGTATTGATGGTCGCCAGCGCCGACTCCACCGTGGCGATCTGGCTGCGGTTGCTGGCGAAGGACAGCAGCAAGGCCAGGGCGCAGAGGCTGGCAAACGCCAGTCCGGCGATATAGCACCCGCGCGCCCAGGACCAGGCCAACCGACCGCCTCGGGATTGCTTGTCCCCCAGCACCGCACTCCAGCTTGCCTCCGGCCACCAGGCATTCGGTGTTCCGGTAGCGATGCCGGCGAGCTTCGGGCTGAACAGCAGGCCGCGTAGCGGCACCGAGCGGTTGAGCTGTGCCAGGAAAGGGCTGAGTGCCTGACGCCACTGGCCGATGCCGGAACGCCCCATATCCCGGGAAAGGCGCAGCAGGAAATCATGCGAAGCGTGCCCGGCAATCTGGCCCATCCCCCGCTCACGCAGCGGCACCACCAGTTTGCGCAGTGATGCCTCGATCTGCTCTGCGGTGACGTTTGCCGGCAGCAGGCAACCCACGGCCTGCCCCTCGCGACCTTCCTGCACCCAGCCACTGGAGCAAACCTGCCACAGGTACAAGGGTGCCTGCCAGCGCAGCGCCTGGCTCAAGTCGCGCAATTGGCGCACGCCGGTACTCAAGGAGGCCACGTCACTGCCCTGCGCCTCCGTCAGCGCCCAGACGATACCGTCCACGGGGCGCGAGCGGCGCAGCGATTTCAACAGTGCGGTCACATCGATTTGCCACTGGCCTTTGAGCGAACCGCCATGCACTAGTACGGTGTCCTGGCCTTCCAGCCAGAGTTGCTTGGTCAGCCCTGGTGCTACGGCCTCGACCTGCTCGGGCTCGCCAACTACCAGTAGCAGGCGGACCTTGCGCTTCCAGAAGTGGCCGTATTGGGCCTGCAACTGTCCAGGGATCTCTTGCTTCGGCGAAGCACGCTTGCTGGAGGGCGGTAGAGTGCCATCTGACGCGGGACGAATACCTGTCGCCACGCCCTGTTCCTGATGCTGTTGGCGTTTGACATGGGCCAGCAGCTTGGGAGCGAATCGAAGAATCAGCACAATCACCGAGAGCAGCAGGAAGGCCAGTACCTTGTCGCGATCCTCGACCAGCCCTATCCGCTCGCCATAGCGCCAGATCAGCCAGCCCATTGCCGCCAGCGCCACCACGATCAACGTTGAACCACCCACGCGGCGCCACGAGTTGCTATAGGTCTTCATGCCAACTCCCCTGGGGCGACAGTACTGATCCAACGTTGCGAGGGCTCCTGACTGAGTAACACCAGCGGTTGCTGGAAGTGCCGGCTCAGCTCAAGGCCCAACGCCGCCAGCAGCCAGGCGCTGAACGGCCCCGGCACGCCGCACAGCGACTCCTGTATCCACTGCTGCCCCACCTTGAACTTCGCCTGCTGCGCCTCCCCCATTGAGAGAATGCCCCCCAGGCTTGGCTGCCAGTTCGCACTGTCGGCGAGGATGCCGGTGGCGCTCCGTGCAGCCAGTTGGGTGTCCAGGAAGAGTGGAATCTCAATCTCCAACTGCTCGACATTCAGCGGCATCGGCCGCAGCAGCCGGCCTTGCACGGGCAGCTCCCACTCCTGTGCCAGGGCATCCGGGCACAGCAACAAGGCAGCCAATCCATCGGAGTAGGCCTTGGCGCCGTTGACCTGTAGTACCAGGATCAGTTCGATCGCCGCGCCGGGGGCCTTCAGGTTGTCTTCCAGCCATTGCAGAGAGAGTTCGCTGACAAAGCTCGGCTTAATCTGCAACCGTCCAGGCATGGCCATGAGCCAAGCTTTTCCCCACGCTGTGCGGAAGACCTCAAGGCCATCTATGTCGAGGTCACTCAGCACGGTCACCCGCAAGTCACGATCTGCAGGAAGTGCATTCAAGGCGGGGCCAACGCCTGCGATCAGCTTCTGCAACGCCGCTAGTACGCGCCCATCACCTTCTGCCGGCAGTTCGGCGATTCGGCAGACCTCTCCAGGACGACGAGGCTCACCAGGGGCGCCCCGGACGATCACGGCAGCAGACACCTGCTCCGGCAATACCACGCAACTCGCCTGCACCCCAAAGCCCCGCTGCGCCCACTGGTTCCATGCGGTCTTGGCGTCATCAGCCTGCTCCTCAAGGAACTGGAAATGACCGAGCGCACCGCCATACGTGTAGCTACGCACCGCGAACGCCAGCAGCCACGCCAGCAACGGCGAGGCGGCCAGCATCCAGGGATTGAAGCTACTCAGTTCGGGCAACCGCCCGGACACCACCAGCACGAACAATCCGATGCCAATGATCACCGCCAACAGAGCAGCGCCCAGCCAACGGATCATCGACAGCGGCGCGGGTGCCTCGATGACGTCAGGCGCACGACGATTCCAGGCCATGGCTTACAACACCGAGCAGTCGGGGGCGCTGGAAATCACCTGGCAGCCGCAAGCGCTGCGGCAACCATTCACCACCAGAGCGCGGCCGTTCTCGGACCAGTCTGTGCAACCTTCGACAATGGCGTTGACGCCATGGGCGGGGCAACTGACCTGATCACCTACCAGCGCCACCAACTTGCCGTGCACCTCATAGGTAGAGGTCGCGGAGATGACTTGGCCACCGTGGGTGGTCTTGTCACCCAGTAAAACGAATCCACGAGACATCAAGAGTTCCTTCCTTTGACAAAAAGATCCATGAGCACCAGAAAGCGAGATACATCAGTGCTTCGACACCACGTCAAAAGAACTTCTGATAACAGCACCGAATGCGATGTCATTCACCACGCCCTAGCCGAATGGCCTGCAACTTCTCAAAGCTTGGCTTGGTACTGCCGTCGGCAATTACGCTACCATCTGGGTAGATGAAGCGAGTGTGGTTACCTTCCTGTTTTACCCTTGGCCCTGCAGATTCAACCAAATATTTCTCATGTAGCACGGGTTCAAATGAAACCATGTTCGCTTTTAGCGCTCGAAACGTGAGAAAAAAATCCCCCTCCCCATATAGCCGAGCTTGCTTTTCGTACTGACCAAGAAACTCCTCATCGACCCAAGGATAATAGTCTTTCTTAATAACCAAATCCCCAGAAACGTCTTCAGGCTCTTCTAATAGAGATCTTCGCTGAGGCTGATTTTCGTCAAATATTACAATTACTCCGCCCCCCTTCCCGACTTAACATCCTGTCCAAATCGCGTAGTGTTTTGGTAACGAACACCAAAAGTCACATTACTCAGTTGCCACTTGCAGCCTCCGCCGCCATCACGGGCTACATTCGCCACGTAAAGATCACTCTGCCCCTGGCGTTGAGGAGTTACTTCAACGGCGTGATAACCGTCCACCTCGAAACGCCCTCCACTGCCATCGGAGCGCTGTGCCGGGCATTTCTCGGAGCGATACATCACCCGTAACGGGTCTGCCGCCAGGTCCTGCGGAACCTTGATACGGAAGGTCACCTGCGCGCCACCAGGCGGGGGCGAGAGCGCTTGGCTCTGTGCACAACCGCTAAGGCTGATCAACATTACAAGAACTACTGATAGCAGTACTGAATGCGATGTCATTCATCACGCCCTAGCCGAATGGCTTGCAACTTCTCGAAGCTCGGCTTGCTGCTGCCATCAGCCACTTTGCTGCCGTCAGGGTAAGTGAATTGGGTATAAACTCCTTCTTTCTTTAATTTTGGGCCTACCGAATACACCACGCCATTAGCATGCAGCCTCGGCTCGAACATTACGACTTTTGCCTGTGGTGCTTTGTAAGTTAGATAAATATCGCCATCACCAAAAAGCCACGCACGCTTTTCATGACGGATAAGAAATTGCTCATCGACCCAGGAGTAATAGTCCTTAGTGACTAGAAGGTCCCCATTGACCTCTTCGGGGTCCTCCAGCAAAGAACGTTGCTGCGGTTGATTATCGTCAAACAAAACAATAATACCCCCGCCACCTCCGGGCAGAACGTTTTCTCCAAAGCGCAAAGTGTTTTGGTAGTGCACACCGAAGGTCACGTTGCTCAACTGCCAATGACAAGCGCCACCGCCATCACGGGCTACAGTCGCCACGTACAGATCACTCTGCCCTTGGCGTTGCGGAACCGCTTCGACAGCATGATAACCATCCACCTCGAAACTTCCGCCACTGCCATCTGAGCGCTGTACCGGGCATTTCATGGAGCGATACATCACTCGCATAGGGTCTGCCGCGAGATCCTGCGGAACCTTGATACGAAAGGTCACCTGCGCACCACCAGACGGAGGCGAGAGCGCTTGGCTCTGTGCGCAACTGCTAAGGCTGGCCAGTAGCGCCAGGGCACCCAAGGCGGAAGAAATGCGGGAACGCTGGTTCATGGTATGAGTTCCTCCACCTTACTTGTCGCGACCTGGGGCGGTACTCGACCGTGCGAGCGTGCCCGCATGATCTCGATGGGTACGCCAGCTTCCTGCTCCACGCAGAAACGCTGCAATGCCTCGCGGCCACCTTCCATTTCCTGGGTCATGCGCAGGGTCATGGGCATCAGCTTCTGTAAGGCAAGGAAATGCTGGTTGCGTTGCAGCTCCGCCTTGGGAATATCCTTGTGGCTCATCTGCTCTTCGAAGCGCTTGCGCTGTTCCTTCCGCACCAACGCTCGAGTAGGGTCGCTTAGTTCCAGCAATTGGTTATGCAGGAACGGCAGATACGCATTGATCATGGAATGATCCATCGGGTTGGTACGGCCGTTACTGCGGTCCGGGTTGGTGTGCGGCGGGAAGTAACGTTGCATGCTTTCTCTCGACAACGACTTCATCAGCGCCTTTTGTTCCTCCCCGGCGTAACGGCTGGCGGCATCATCCAGGCTGGGCACCAGATAGAGGAAAGCGCGCTCGGGCAGAGGCGCCTTGATGGTGTTGTAGTAAGGAGCGCCGAGACCATCCTTGCTCTTGTAGGCCGGGTAAGCTGACGCGGGGATAATCGTGTGCTGATCGGCGCGATAGTGCATGGCGATCTTGCCGTGGTGCCAATAGGGATCGCCGAACCCCGTGAGTTTGCTGACCAGCAACTCGGGCACCGACCAGACATAGCCCAGGTCCGGCCCAAGCGGGCCGAAGGCGCTGTACAGCCAGTTATCCAACTCCGCCTCAGGCGGCACGCTGGTGATGGTGTCGGCGTCGTTTACATGTCGGAAGTGGGTGAAGGCACTGAGGCTTTCCACGGCCTTCTGCGTGAAGGTGCGGGGCATACCGTAGGTATAGAGCAGAGGGTTGGCATTTTTCAGTTCCGCGGAATGTATTAATGCCAACGCGCCGCCAAGGCTGTGCCCACAGATGAATAGCTTCTTGTTGGTAATCTCTTGCTCAATTTCTAAAAAGCGGGTTGGAAATAACTTCTTCGCAATCTCGAATGCCTGCAAAAAACCGTCATGGACGCTGCCCGTCGCCGTCAGGAAAGTGCATTGGTTCCCCGACTTTTTCACGTCACAACCGGTGCCATCGGCAGGTCGTGGTCGATATTGGGCATCCGTCAGCCAATCCGTAGGTTCCTGGGTGCCACGCCATGCCACCACCACCTGCGTCTTGTTGCTGAAATAGAACAGTTGGGTGTTTTCAATGATGTGGAACGGCGTGCGAGGGTCACTCGGCAGCGTTTCCGCCTCGGTCGAGTCCAACATGATCGCGGTGGTGTAGCGCTCGTTGAAGGGCACATCCACCACTACAGCCGGGAACTTCTGCCCTTTGGGGTCCAGCATCGTCGGCGTACGCGACAGGTCCAGGCACTGGCGGAAGAACAGTTCTTCCACTCCACCAAATATCACCGCCGGGTCAACCACTTTGCCCGTCTTCTTTGCCGCCTTGCGCTGGTCTTGTACTAGCGTGCTGTATGACAGATTGGCCATCAGCCCCAGGTTGTAAGCGTTGACCATGCTGTACTCGGGCTGGTGATGCAGCACCAGTTGCCAGGCACGGAAGGGGCAGACTTCCAACACATGACGGCGATCCAATTGCTCAGCCGGTACAGTGAAACCTTTGAAGTCCGGGTCTGGAAAATGGAAGCCGGGCTGTTTCTCTTTTTTCGTCATGGGCGGTTTGAGAGTCGGCAGCCGGTCGCTCAATTGCCCAATGCGCACGTAGTGGTACAGGTGCCCCGCTGCCCGCGCTTCTTTCTCTCGCGGTGAGAAGCCTGGTGGTGATGGCTCGTAGGTATAGGCGTGGACCTTCTCCACTGGTGTTTCGGCACGCATCGGACGCAGGCGCCGTGTTTGCAACTCTTTGGCGAATGGATCAGCGGCAATAAACAATGTAACAGCGAGTAGCTTAAGCCCCTCCAGTCGGATCACTCCGTTGGCATCGCTCTGCCCCGTATACTCCTTGATCTCACCACTTCGCACAGCATCATTGACTGCCCGGTACGTCTGGTTAGGCAAGGAATCGCCACGCTCGTCGATGAGCTGAAACTCAAGCCAGTGTAGTTTCTGAGGGCCACACAAAACGTCTTTACTTGGGCATAATGTATCTGTTCTATGCAATCTATCGTTCATGCCAGCTCCTCAGTCCGCTTCATATCTTGAGCCAAATATTTGATTAAAGTTATTTAATGAATTTTCCGTAAATCAATAATCCTAGAACTAACAAGCAAGCGGATATGGTTAATCCTGCAGCAAAGCGCATGCGCACAAGGATGCCCTTGGGAAGTTCATCCAGTTCTTCAGGCAACAAATCCCCCCTCGCAATATGAATACTAGGCCAAAGGATTGAGCCGGTGGCTATCATCAGGACGGTGCAGCGCCCAGCGATTGACCCGTTACCCCAGATTTCATAGTACGAAGAAATCACTCTAATTTCGCGAAACACCTCGCCCACCTTTCTTGCATCATGGACTGCCATATAAATAAGCAGCAGCGCCAAAATCACTACTAGCAAAATAAATGTGAGGATAGTAAAAACTGCGACCTTCTATTCCTCCAGAGACGCCTCAGCTAGTCATAGTGCAATTATGTATGCAGGTGCTCACAGGTCGCATACCAAATAGCCATCAGCCACTGAGAGGCCATATTATTCGAACAGAGATATATCACGGGCAATCTGCCTCTATGTCGTAGTTCAAATAAAAATACAAATGCCCCTCAACCTTATCGGCCTGCTTCCGATAGAGATTAATCCCTTCAGTCCCGTAGCATGATTCAATTACAACCTCCCCACTGGGAGTCGGCGCTCTCAGAACTGTGGGTGAGTCTTCTGTTGTGCCGGGAGCATTTACCACTAAGAAGCCGACAAATCCATCAACCTTTCGATAATCAATTTTTTTTGCATCAACCTGATAGACGAGGCCATGAGAACCGCCATCCTTATAGAGGCTCTGACTCGTCCCTATAAACTTCAAATCTTTTCCTTTCAAAACGCCACAGCACTTTGTTTCATCTTCAATGGAATACTGATATTCCACAGCACTTCCACGCGAAATTCTTTTATCAGTATGGATGTAAACCTTGCCCTCCCCCCCCTTTTCTACCCCCTCGATAAACCCCATGCTAATTTCTTCCGCCTGGCACAGAAGAGAAAACAGAGTCATGCACAAAAAAGCAATGAATCCACTCATGATTAATGCCCATCATCAGACCAGTGGGGAGCATCACTAACCAGCTTTCTGACACCGTAGCTAGAGCCTACTTGATAAAGAATGGCAGATGAAGAAATCAAAATTTCCACTCCTTGCCCATTCACGACATTCCTATTCATAACATTTGACAGTGTCATATCTATAGCGCGTCCTTGCGAGTGCCTCGACACTAAAGCAGGTGGATGTACGATTTGATACGCACTCTTCATGGCTCTCGCGGCTTGTTTGGAGCGAGCCAAATCAATTTGACCCTGCGCATCGCGATGGACCCACTCAATATCAACCCCTTCCATTTCGGGAACATCCTGAGGAGCAATCGCCCCCGCCGCGATCCGAGTGCAATAGTGCATGAGATATGCTCTTTCAGGCGGCCTAAGAGTAGCGGAGATGTCCACGCCCACCCCCGCAGAACTCAGGGCAGCGATAAATCTATCTACATTCTCCCTGAATGGTGAAATAAGGTCGACAGTTTGTCTGCTCGTAGGGAATCGTTCGACCCATTGAGCTCCACTCAACTCCTTTTCAACATTAACAACAACAGGAGCGGTATCTGCTACAGGAGTTAACTGATACTGTTGCACGCCCGAGTTAGCATTGGCAGGTGTCTGAGCAACTGCCGGAGTATTCTGTTGAGTCATGATACGGGGCCTCGATAGTTGCGAATATGGGTGATGTAGACGAGAGTTTTTTCGTTAATCCTTGATCATCAGATACGCCCATGACTATTTCACCAGTATCAAGAGTCACCTTATAAGGCACGTTCGCCTTGGTCCGCCCAGTTTTAGGGTCTTGCAGCAAGAACTGAATGTCATATTTAGCTTCCTCCGGAAACTCAATACTCAAATTGTCCGGTGTCAGAGTATGAAGAGGCATAGTCCTGCCCTCTCTGTCCGTGACGCCATTAAATACTTCTCCAGCCGCGGTCTTTACCCGATATCTGGTGAACGTCATCGGCGCCTGAGCATCATCCTTCAGCACATAACGTGCGCTATAACCGCCCGGCAAAGGCGTTGGCGGGATATTCAGGTTTGTGCTGCCGAGCTTCTGCACATTGGCAGCTTTGAGATAAATATTGCCGGGAGCGCCGAGCTCGATATCTCCGCCCTTGATGCGGATATAGGCGCCGGCACAGTGCAGCACTACCTCTTCCGGGGCTGTTATCTCTACTCGACCGCCTGTGCTTTCGACCTTGACCTCGTTGCTGGCCAGCGCATGCAGGTCACCATCTTGGGCATGCAGCTCGACCTTGCCGTGGGCTGCTTTGAGTTGCATGCCTGATGATTGCGCCAAGACGCTGACAGAATCCTCGGCAACGGCTGTGAAGTCCCGACCGGAACTTAGGTCGAGGTTCCGGCCAGCCATGATTCCCACACTTTCGCCACCGGATGAGATGCAGATAGTTTCGGGGCTGAGGATGCCTACGCCCTCAGGGGCATGTACCAGCACGCCGGGTTTGGCCAGGGTATTTAGGGCCTTATTCAGCCGAATCTGGCTGTCGAGGTCGCCTGGTTTCACTTGGGCGCCTAAGGCAGCCGCGCGCATGGAGCGCGCCAGAGAAAGAGCACTGTCTAACTGCTCGATGGCAGCATCCATCTGCAGTACCACGCCCTCAGCCTTATGCTGCTCATCTGCACTGATGAACACGCCCTTACCCGCCCGTAGAGACCCCCAATCATCGGTTCTCAGCTCAAAGCCTTCACCGCGCTGCTCACGCTGCGCATCCACCAGGTGGCCGAGGTTGAGCTGGCTCTTGCCGGAGTATTCGGTGCTGACCTTGATGTGTTCCTGGCCACGGGTGTCGTCCAGGCGAATCTTGTTGTTCGCTGGCGTGCGCAGGACGTTGCGCTTGTGGTTGTGGATGGTGACGTGGTCGGGTTCGAGGTTGGTGTGCAGGGCGTGGGCGATGAAGGGTCGGTCCGGGTCACCCTGCTCGAAGGCCACGGCCACTTCGGTGCCGGCCAGCAGTGGCAGGTGCAGGCCGTGGGTGTCGCCGGCGTAGGGCCGCGCCAGGCGCAGCCACATGCTTTCGCGGCCGGCGGGCCAGGTGTCGCGGTCGAAGAGGAAGTTGACGCGGTAGCGCCCTTCGCCATCGATGTGGCTGTAGGGGTCGTTCTGCTGCGGGCTGGTGACGCGCGCGGGTACGGTGCCGGCGATGCGTGGTTTGGCCGGCACTGGCGGGCGGAAGGCGATGTTGCCGTCGGGGATGGCTTCGAAGCGCACTTCGAAGCTGCGGTCACGGGCGGCGGTGCAGTGGGTGAGGACAATCAGCGCGCCTTCGTTGAAGGCGGCCGGTGCGCCACCTTCGACCTTGAGTACCTGGCCGGGCGCCAGGGCGGCGCTGCTGCTGGCACCACTCAGGCGAAGCTGGTCGTTGAGGTAGCGCTCGTGGGCCAATTGCGCGAAGAAGATGCCGCTTTCGGCATGGCCTTCTTCATCGCCGCGCGCCAGGGGATCGCCGAGGGTCTGGTAGGGCTCGTCGGCGTAATGGTAGGCCTCGCCGTAGGTGGTGCTGGCGCCGCGGGTCAGGTCGGCCTGGCCGTCGAGGTTGGCGCCGGCGTCGCGTGAGTAGTAGGCGCGGGAGCTGACCAGTTGCTGGACGACCTGGTGGCTGGCCTGCAGCTCCCAGACGGCATCCTGGCCGCTGCTTTCCAGGCCGCTCAGCGGGCGCAGCGGCAAGCTCAGGTCGCGTTGGTAGTGCATGGGCGAGTCGTGGAATTCGACTACATCGATCTTCAGGCGCGCGTCCATGCTGAAGCTGAACCAGATGCCGCGTTCGGCGCATAGGCGCTTGATGTAGGCAAGGTCCGACTCGCCGTACTGCAGCAGTTGCTCGTGCTGCTTGTACGTCCTGCCGAGGTCGATGAGGAAGTCCTGCCCGCGCAGGCCGTGGCGGCGGAGGATGCTTTCCACCACTTCGGGCACGCTCTGGTTCTGGTAGATGTGGAACTGTTGGCCCTTGTCGAGCAGGGCCAGGTGCGGCTCGAGGGTAAGTTCATAGCGCGCCTCGTCGCGGGAGGCGGACAAGCGCCGGAAGCGCGTGACCACGCCGTGCAGGGTGCGCAGCGGCGCCAGCGCCGGCGGGCTGAAGCCGCGAATGCTCAGCGAGGGCGGTGCGGCGTGCAGGCTGAAGCTGGCGTCCTTGCCGAGCATCGTTTCAGCGGCGATGTCGAGGTTGGGGCTGGTGACTTCGATGGCGTAGCAGAAGGTTTCGCTGAGCGCTTCGGTGCCGGAGAAGGCCAGCACGTCCAGCAGCGCGCCCTGGCCATCCACGGTGACGGTGTGCCGGCTGTGGTCGAAGAAATTGCGTAACTCGGTGAGCATGGTCAGATCTCCGCGCTTGCGAGAGCCGAAGGCTCTTCGCTGAATTCCAGGGCGATGCCGTCTTCAGCGCTGTAGCCCAGGGTGACGCTGGTCGCCTTGCGCTGGCTGGCTTGCCGCTGCAGCAGTTGCTGGCTGAGCACTGGCAGGATTTGCTGGTTGAGCAGGCTGTCGATGTTGCGCGCGCCGCTGTCGGGCAGCAGGCAGGCGTCGACCAGGGCCTGGTTGAGGCCGTCGTCGATATGGCAGGCAATGCCGTAGTGACGCCGCAGGCGGCTGGCCACCTGCTCCAGCTTGATGGCGACGATGCGCCCCAGGGCCATGGCATCCAGCGGCCGGTAGATCAGCGTCTGGAAGCGTGCGAGCAGCGCCGGCTGGAAGTGGTCGCGCAGAACCGGGCGCAGCAGCTCCTGCAGGTCGCTGTCGGTGGCTTCGGGGCGCTCCTCGAGCAGGTCCTGCAGACGGTCACCGCCAAGGTTGGAGGTCATCAGGATGACGGTGTTGCGGAAGTCGATTTCGCGCCCTTCGCCGTCGCGCATGAAGCCGCGGTCGAACACCTGGTAGAACAGGTCGAGTACGTCGCGGTGGGCCTTTTCTACCTCGTCCAGCAGCACGACGCTGTAGGGGCGCTGGCGGACCGCCTCGGTCAGCACGCCGCCCTGCCCGTAACCGACGTAGCCCGGTGGCGAGCCTTTGAGCTGGCTGACGGTGTGGGCTTCCTGGTACTCGGAGAGGTTGATGGTGACCAGGGACTTCTCACCGCCGAACAGGCTGTCGGCGAGTGCCAGGGCGGTTTCGGTCTTGCCCACGCCACTGCTGCCTACCAGCAGGAAGACGCCCAGCGGCGCATTCTCGGAAGTGAGGCCGGTCTTCGCGGCACGCAGCCGGCGCGCCATGTCGGCAAGGGCACTGTCCTGGCCGATGACGCGTTTACCGAGCTGCTGTTCGAGCTCGAGCAGGTTGGTCTGTTCGTCCTTGAGCAGGCTGCCCAGGGGGACGCCAGTCCAATCGGCAATCACTTCGGCGACGCAGCGGGCGTCGACATCCAGCGATAGCAGCGGGCGGTCGCTCTGCAGGGCTTTCAACTGTTTCTGCAGGTCAGTGCACGCCAGCGGCGCACTCCTGCGCGCCTCCAGCAACTCACGCGTCAGGGCAAGTTCCTGTTGGTATTGATGCTGTTGTTGCAGGAGGCAGTCCTGCAACTCGAGCTCACGGGAGGCGATGGCTGTCAGGCGCTCCGTGGCCAGGGCTCCGCCGAGCTGGGCGTCTTCTTCGAGGGCGTGGCGTTCGAGCAACAGTGCCTGCTGTTCCGCCTTGAGCTGCACCAGCGCTTGCGGTTCGCAATCCAGGCTCATGCGGACACGGGCGCTGGCCGTATCGAGCAGGTCGACGGCCTTGTCCGGCAACTGGCGGCCGGTCAGGTAGCGGCGCGACAGGCTGACCGCTGCCTGTACGGCGGCGTCCTGGATGTGCACGCCATGGTGGCTGGCATAACGCGCCTTGAGGCCGCGCAGCATGAGGCAGGCATTGGCGTCGTCGGGTTCGTCGACCTTGACCATCTGGAAGCGCCGCTCCAGGGCGGCATCGCGCTCGAAGTACTGCTTGTATTCGGACCAGGTGGTGGCGGCGATGGTACGCAGCTCGCCGCGCGCCAACGCCGGCTTGAGCAGGTTGGCAGCATCCGCGCCGCCGGCCTGGTTGCCGGCGCCGATCAGGGTGTGGGCTTCGTCGATGAACAGCAGGATCGGCGTGGGTGATTGCTGAACGGCGTCGATGACGTTCTTCAGGCGCTGTTCGAATTCGCCCTTCACGCCGGCACCGGCTTGCAGCAGGCCCAGATCAAGTGTGCGCACAGACACCTGCCTGAGGCTGTCCGGCACATTGCCGTCGACAATGCGCAGGGCCAGTCCTTCCACCAGCGCGGTCTTGCCGACGCCCGGCTCACCCACGAGGATGGGGTTGTTCTTGCGCCGGCGGCCAAGGATGTCGATGACCTGGCGGATTTCATTGTCACGACCGAAGACCGGGTCGATGCCTCCCGCCTGGGCCTTGGCAGTAACGTCCTGGGTGAA
Organism: Pseudomonas sp. GD03903; assembly: GCF_029840045.1. Classification (NCBI taxonomy): domain Bacteria; kingdom Pseudomonadati; phylum Pseudomonadota; class Gammaproteobacteria; order Pseudomonadales; family Pseudomonadaceae; genus Pseudomonas; species Pseudomonas sp. GD03903. The sequence continues at coordinate 62,578 of NZ_JAOCBT010000019.1, forward strand.
CTTGTCGAGGATCGCGGTATTCGCTTCGGCCTTCGCGGCGGGCCTCACCGTTGACGGACGGGGCAGTTCAGCCAGGGCGGCCTCTTGCTGAATGGCCCGGCGCTCCTGGGATTGCTCATCCAGCAGGGGCAGCAGGCGCTCGATCTGGGTGTCGCCGACACTGAGCAGCGGCCAGGCGGCATCGCACTCGAGCAGTTCGGGCGTTTCACGCAGGGCACTGAGCAGGTGAGCCGAGCGCAGGGTATCGATATCACCCTGCAGCGAAGCCATCAGCCAGGCGTCCTTGATCAGCTTTTCCAGCCTGGACGACAGCCGAGGTTTGTCGCGCACGCTGCGCGGCAAGCTGTCGAGGTGCTCCAGCAGGCCCTGCCAGAGCGCGTCCAGATCCCATTCGTAGCGACGGGCAATCAGGGTCAGGTCGCCCTCCCCCTGCTCGAGCAACTTGAGCAGCCAGTGCTCCACGGTTATCTCGGCGTGAGCACGGGTCTGGCACAACGACGCAGCAGCGCTCAGCGCCTGGGCGCAATAGGGATTGAGGCGACGAAGCAGATGGGTGGACTGGGCCATGGGGCGATCCTTGCTGAGGCGTTCTCCTTGCTCCGGTGCATGGCCGGTGGCAAGGCGAGGAATAGGTCAGCGCGAACATCGACCGGCGGTCATCCCGCCGGTCGATGCGCCGCGATTACGCGCTCTGGCGCTCGTTCCAGGCGTCGGAGTGGATGATGTTGCCGTCCTTGTAGGTCCAGGTGATCTTCTCGTAGCGCAGCTCAACCAGTTCCAGGTGGTTGTGCTTCTCCTTGCTCGGGTCTTTCACGTCGTGCATTTTCGGCGCGACTTTCACGACCTTGACGTTCTCCAGAAGGGTGTTGAAGTACTCGACTTCCTGGCCTGCATCATCGATGCGGTACCACTTGAATTCAGCACTCTTCAGGGTCTGGCCCGAGCTCACGGCCTTGTACAGGTACGGGCTGGAGGCATCGATTTCCTTGGTGAACACGAACGGTGTGTGGATGCGGGTGCCGGTCAGCTTGCCGGTGTTGTTGTCGGTGGGGATGTACAGGCTGTGATCCTGTGCCACCACTTCAACGCTGCCTTCGCGCTTCTGGACGTCGACCGAACCTTTGATGTCCGCACCGCCGTCGTCTTTGAGCCACAGGTAAACTGGGATTGCCATTTGAGGTTCCTTCTACAGAGACAAATGTGCCGCAGGCTTTTGCCGCGGCTGGGGTTGGCCGCCCGATACCTGGGTGGGGAGCGCGCAGGCTCCCGACTCCGGTACCAGGCGGATGTCGACCCGGCGGTTGGCTGCTCGCCCCTCCGGTGTGTCGTTGCTGTCGAGTGGTTGGTCGGAGCCGAAGCCCTGAACGGCGAAACAGCTGTCGGGGATGTCGCCCATGCGCTGCATCCAGTCGCGTACGGCGCCGGCACGGGCTCTCGACAACAGCAGGTTGCGTTGGGAATCGCCGGTGGCATCGGTGTGCCCGGCAATCACGATCAGCCAGCCAGGCTGGGCCTTGATGTCCACCAGGGCATTGATGAGTACCTTGGTCGAGCCAGGCTTGAGTTCGGCGCTGCCGCTGGCGAATAGCGACAGGCTGTCCAGCCGGACGGGGTCGGGAATCTTCGCCGGTAGCGGCTTCGGCATCGGCACCCGATGCGCCGCGAGCGCGGCCAGAATCGGCGGACGGATTCGCTCGGCGCTGTACAGACCGAGCCCCAGCGCCAGGGGTTCGCCTTCGCGGTAGTAACGGTCCAGCTTTGCGGCATCCTCCCGGAGCACGCTGACCGCCTGCTCGCGCAACACATGCTCAGGCTGCTCAAGCGTGGCGGGCTCGGGTATCGCCCGGTAGCGCTGCAGGTCGTCACTCACCTGGCGTAACAGCAGGCGGTTCTGCCAGGCCGAACTGCACAGCGCGATAGCCGCAGCTAGGACGAACAACCAGAGCCCGCGCACTGCCGCACGACGGGCCGGTGTGAGGCTCGCTTGCCGGGGCAGCAGCGACAGGAGTGGATCGGGGAACGGCAACTGCGCCGATCCGGCTGCCGGCGCGGCCATTTCCAGAGCGGTTCTGTCGTGCAGCCACTGCGACCACAAATTGCCAGATGCAATGAGCGTGGAGCCTGGCGCCAGGGTCATGGCACAAGCAGTCGCCGGGCACGGCGCATCCCGGGAGTCCCGGGATACCAGGTGCGGCAGGACCGATGTGGTCAGCCAGCGGCCCAGGCTTTCGATCTGCACGCAGGTTCTCAGTCGTGCAGCGCTGTCGAGCAGATCCACCGCCCGCTGTTGCCACTGCGCCACCGACAGGTGACTCGCCCCTTCTCGCACGGACAGCCCCGGCTGCCCTGCCTCCCAGGCGAACCAGCGCCCGTCATCCCGCTGCGACGGCAGGTAGCTGCCCAGCAGGATGGGCAAGGCCACGCCACTCCTGCGGATTCGGGCAACCTGGTGGCGGAACGTCTGGATGGCACCAGCGAGCTGGGCACTGTCGGTCTGCTCGGCCGGGTTGGCGATGTAGAGGACTGCGAGTTGGCCGGCCCAATGCGGACGGTTTGCCAGTACGTAGTCGATGATCATCGGCAGCCGATCCGGGCTCGGCACCCGCAGGTAGCATCCCTGTTCAGTAACGCGCAGTGCCAGCTGGTTCTCAGGCGCGGCGCCGAAGAGCGAGTACAGCCCATCACCACAGACCGCCACTACCGGCTTGCGGAACGCGTCCGCCGGCAGCGCATGTTCACCGGTCAGCACCAGGGACCGGCGCTGGCGAGCAGCGGCTCTGCCACTGAAGAACCAGCCCAGGGCAACCAGGCAAACGATGGCAAGTGTCCATGACACTTGTGCGCGCATGGACAATGGCAGGATTGCCAGGGTCAGCGCGAGGCCCAGCAAGCCCGCCCAAAGCCAAAGGCCACGTGTTCCTCTGAGCTGCGTGGCCATCTTTACACCCGGCCAGACAAGAGCGACATGACGGTATCCGCAAGTACTTGGCGCAATACCAGCCAGAGGCCAACCAGCAGCACTGCAGCAACTGCCACGTGCAGCCAGGGCTGGCTGAGCCAGCGGCGCCAGCTACCCCTGCCGGAACTGACCAGCAACGGAGTGGCCGCAGCGGCGGAGAACGGCTCGACATGCTCGCCAAGGGCGGCCAGCAGTTGCTCGCGCTCCGGCGCTGCCTCGGTGCGGTAGCGCCCGAGGAAACCCAGCAGCAGAACGCGGTGGTAACAGGTCAGGACGCGCAGGTCGGGCGCAGGCTCCGCCAAGGCCTCGCGCATGTCCTCGTAGAGCTGCTCGCCGGCCTGGTGGCGACTGAAGAAATGCGCCTGGAGCGGCTTTGCCGCCCACACCGCATGCGCCTTGTCCAGGGCATTGCGCAGCACGGTCTCATCGAGCAGCGCGCATTGCGCATAGCAGATCTGGTTGACCGAGCGCTGGCTGACGTCAGCGTCGATCAGGCTGTTGCGGCACTGCTCGACCTGGGCCACACAGAGCTTCCACAGTTCTTCGCCATCCTGTGCCGCGGCCTTGTTCTGCAACTCCACCACCAACAGGTAGCTGTCCTGCAGCAGGGCATCGATATCCACCGCTGGCGATTTTCCAAAGACCTTGCTCATGAGCGCAGCACCGCGAACAGATCCAGCTGGACATCCCCGAGCGTGCCGGGAACGTAGAGAGAGCAGATGCCGGAGGCCAGCATGTCCCTGGCCTTGGGATGGCTCAGGTCAAAGGCGAAGTACAGGTTGCCCAGGCGCACCGGAATCGCTGCCGGCACATGGCCGAGCGGGACCAGAGGGACACCGTCGAGGGCGACGTTGACGAGATGATCGACATCGTCCGGAGCTCCGACCTTGCACAACCGCGGGAACTGGCTCTGGATCTGTGCGGCGGGCAGGCTGGAGCGCACCGACAGGTAGAAGTCGACCCCTTCGGCATCGCGCAGCCGGCCATCGTGCAAGGCCACCTGCCAGCGCTGCGCGTTGGGGTGATCGAGGTCCAGCGAAATGACGCGCGACGGCAGGCTGGCTTCCAGCAAGGTTGAAATCAGCGCGAACAACGGTGGGAAGACCGTTTCCAGCTGTTCATGCCGGTAGCCCGGTATGGCGCCGATATCGTGCTCCAGGGAGAAGGTCAGCAGGCTACCCGCCAGCTTGACGAGTTCCAGGTAGACCCCTTCGGGGTGCCGTGCCGGATGAGCCAGCAGATCGGCAAGCACGGGGTGGTAGCTGTTCAGCGCATTGAGCAACCAGAACAGCGAGACATCGGCCACCGCGAAGTCGGCCATACGCTGGTTGCTTTCGCGCCGCATGCCCATCAGGCGGCTGCGCTTGGCGGCCAGTTGGGTCATCAGGTTGTCCAACTGGTTGAGCAGTTCAGGCTGGGCATCGAAGCTGAGTAGTGGCGGGACGAATTGCGGGTCCAGCGTCCAGGTACCCTGTACGTCACGAACCACCCGCGCCACTGGGCAGGTGAGGTACTCGGCGTTTACATCGCTGTCCAGGCGCAGTGTCAGGACGTGCTCCAGTACTGCGATGGATTGCGCCTCATCGCCATAGAGGTCCTGTACCTCGCGCCAGTCGCGTCGATAGCGCGTCGGCCGGGGGGAGTTGCCGCCATCGAGCAGGCAGTTGTCGCCATTGGCGTGTTCGAGCGGCAATGCCAGCAGCAGGGTAACGGTGGAAGCGCCCTCCTCGGCCAACCGGCCAAGCTCTACCCCTGGCGGCAACCGATCGGAGGCGTCGCTGTCGATCAGCGTACCGTCGGGCATCCGCACACGCAGGCGCGTGGCCTTGAGCTTGCCCAGCCTGAGTGCATCCAGGTCGAAGGTCGCGACCTGGACGCCCCAGGGGTTGGCGCGCGACAGGTGGGCCAGGCATTCGTTGGTCCAGGCTTCCCATCGGGCCTGCTGCTGGAATTGCTGCGGGGACAACAAGGCCCCCGCACCCCACAAGGGGCGGTCGATCTTCATGATTGACTTCCGTGTGAGTGCTTAGGCCTTGGCCTTGGGCATCTGCGAGACCAGCGACAGGTTCACGTCCATGCCTTCCACCTGGAAATGGGGAACGGCATAGAGCTTCACGCGGAAGAAGCCCGGGTTGTCCTCGATGTCTTCCACCGTGACTTTGGCGTCGCGCAGCGGGTGCGAGGCCTGCAGGTCATCACTGGGGTCGGTCATCTCGGTCACCAGCCCACGAATCCAGTTGTTCAGCTCGAGTTCGAGGACACGGCGGTCCTTGGTGGTACCGATGTTTTCGCGCTGGATCAGCTTCAGGTAGTGGGCAATGCGCGACAGCAGGAAGATGTACGGCAGGCGGGCGTTGATCCGGCTGTTGGCCGTCGCGTCCGCGGTTTCGTAGAGCGCCGGTTTCTGCGCGCTGTTGGCGGAGAAGAAACACGCGTAATCGCGGTTCTTGTAGTACGACAACGGGATGAAACCGAGGTTGGCGAATTCGAACTCGCGGGTTTCCGGAATCATCACCTCGGAAGGGATCTTCACCTGATTGCCGGTGCCCAGGTCATAGAGGTGAATCGGCAGGTCGGTCACTGCACCGCCGGCCTGAGGTCCGCGAATCTGCACGCACCAGCCGTTGTTGATGAAGCTCTTCACCATGTTGGCAGCGAAGGCGAACGAGGCGTTGGTCCACAGGTACTTCTTGTGATCCGGGCCCTTCACGCTCTCGATGTAGTTGAAGCTGCGCACCGGGACGGTATCCGGACCATACGGCAGACGACCGAGTACACGGGGCATGATCAGGCCGATGTAGCGCGAATCGTCGCTGTCACGGAACGACTTCCACTTCAGGTATTCCGCGCGATCGAAGTAGTTGCCGATATCCTTGATGGCCGCCACCTCCTCCATCGACTCCTTGCCGAAGAAGGCCGGACCGACGGAGCCAATGAAAGGCATGTGGGCCGCCGCTGCGACCTTGGAGATATTGCGCAGCAGGGCGATATCCTGCGGGCCGCGACCGAACTCATAGTTCGAAATGGCCGCGGCGATCGGTTCGCCGCCGGGCGTGTCGTATTCCTGGGTATAGGTCTGGACGTAGAGGCCGCTCTGGGCGATCTCCGGTGCGTCCTCGAAGTCCTGCACCAGGTGGTCCTTGCTGATATCCAGCAGTTCGATGCGCACGTTGCGGCGGAAATCGGTCTGGTCGATCAACGACTTGACCCCGCGCCAGGTCGATTCGACGCGCTGGAAGTCCTCGTGGTGCATCACGGCGTCCAACTGGCGGCTGATCTGCGCGTCCAGGGATGCGATGTGTTCGTCCAGCAACGTCTTGTCGAGGCGTTCGACTTTCTGCGAGGACTGTTTCAGCAGATCAAGGAAAACACTGACGGCGGCAGTCACGCGTTCATCCGCGGACGCTTCGGAAAGTGCATCGCTATTCTGGTAGACCTCGATATTCGACAGTTGCGATACAGGGTTTAGATTGATCTTGTCGAACAGGCTGGCATAAACGCCGTGGCCTTCATGAGTTACGACGCTGGCGCTTCCAGCGTGCGCAACCGTTCCTTCCGCAGACGCAGACATGAGTCGCTCCTTGATAGTTGATTAGCGGTCTTGGGGTGCCAGCTGGGCCAGCTCGGCGCGCAGCTCGTCGCTCAGGGCGTCATCCTTGAGGATGCGCTCCAGCTCCCGGCGGAAGGTGGCGTTGTCGAGCAGGTTGGACTTGAGGTCGCGCAGCAGGTTGCGCATGGCGAGCATCGCGCGCAGTTCGGGGATCTGACGAGCCACATGTTCCGGCTCGAAGTCCTTCATGTTGCGGAAGGACAGCTCAACGGCGGTATCTGAACCATCGTCTGCCAATGTATTGGGCACGGCCAGTTTGACGCTGGGATGAAACTCGGCCAGCACACTGTTGAAGTTGTTCTTGTTGATATCGAGTTTGCTTCGCTCGGACAGCGGGCGCTGCTCCTTGCCATTGCTGTAATCACCCATGACCATGAGTTTCAGCGGCAGCTCGACTTTCTTTTGCGCCCCGCCTGTGTGCAGGTCGAGCTTTATATTGACCCGTGCCTTGGGAACTTCATTCTGGAAACTATCAGATGCCATGATCACTCTGCCTTACAATCCCTTTGTTAATGCAAGCACGCCAACCAACTGCAGTTTCTAAACAGCCAACGCGCGCGACGAATCAGTACTTCAAGCCACTCCAGGTTAATGCCCCGCTCACCCGTTACATGCCTGCGGGCGGCCATTCTCGAAGTGCTGTTGGAGACTGCCACGATCCGAGACTAATTCAACCGTGGCCATTAACCTTGGAGGACTTTGGGAATCGCCTTACAGGTCTAATTCGAAAATCTCTTCAAGAAATAAGATTTTTAAAATACCGGGAAGAAATTGTTCGTCTGAAAATTCAGATTTATTCATTCCCATATCTTCAATAAAAATTCGGGAAACGCGTCATCTCCCCAAGCCCCCGACGGCGAGATTCACCTCGTGCAAATTGTCTCGCTGCAGGGCTTGTGAGCCGAGCTGGGCAACCACTATCATGAGAAGCATTCTCAAATGATAAATATTCCGCCATGCACCCGCTCGACGCTCCGCTACACGCCGCCGTCAGTGAGCTCTATCAGCACCATCACGGCTGGCTGCAAGGCTGGCTGCGCCGGCGCCTGGGCTGTCACGAACAGGCAGCGGATCTGGCCCAGGACACCTTCACCCGTCTGCTCGGCTCGCGCCGGGTGCTGGAGGCCCGCGAGCCGCGGGCCTACCTCACCACGGTGGCCAAGGGGCTGATGATCAACTGGTTCCAGCGCCAGTCGCTGGAGCGCGCCTATCTCGAAGCCCTCGCCGGCCTGCCGGAGGCACTTGCGCCCTCCCCGGAGCAGCGCTACCTGGTGCTGGAGACCCTGCATGAGATCGACGCCCTGCTCGCCCGCCTGCCGGACCCGGTGCGCCAGGCCTTCCTGCTGGCGCAGATCGAGGGGCTGAAGTACGAGGCCATCGCCGAGCGCCTGGGCGTTTCCCTTGGCTCAGTGAAACGCTACATGCAGCAGGCCTTCCGCCACTGCCTGGAGTTGATGGAGTGAGCGCCGCGGAGCCCATTGCCCCGCGCATCCTCGATGAGGCGGCGGACTGGCTGGTGCGCCTGCACCAGGACGCCAGCGAGGAAACCCGCCGCGCCTGCGCCGACTGGCAACGCCAGAGCCCGCAGCACGCCCGCGCCTGGGATCGCGCCGAGCGCCTGATGGGGCATCTCGGCAGCCTGCCGCCGGCACTGGCCTTGCCGACCCTGGGGCGTGAACGACAACTCGACCGCCGCCGCGCGCTCAAGCAGCTTGCCGTGCTATTGGCCATCGCCCCGGTCGGCCTGACCGCCTGGCGCGCGCAGCCCTGGCAGGATTGGCTGGCCGACCAGCACACCGCCGTGGGTGAGCAACGCAAGCTGCCGTTGCCCGACGGCAGTCTGCTCACGCTCAATACCGACACTGCCGTGGACATCGCCTTCACCCCGGCGCAGCGCCTGGTGCGCTTGCTGCGCGGCGAAATCTTCCTCGACACTCGCGCGGATCGCCGGCCTTTCCTGGTTACCACCCGCGAAGGCCGGATGCAGGCCGCCGAAGCACGCTTCAACGTGCGCCAGGGCGACGACGCCACCAGTGTTGCGGTACAGCACGGGCGCGTGCAGGTCTCGCCGGTGCGCGGTATCGGCCAATGGCTGGGGGCCGGGGAATCAGTGCTGCTTTCCGCCCAATCCATCAGCGCAACAGCGCCCGTGCCAAATCCGGATGCCTGGACCCACGGCATGCTGATGGCCGACCGCATGCCTCTGCAGGCACTGCTGGGCGAGCTGAGCCGTTATCGGCGTGGCGTGCTGCGCTGCGATCCGGCGGTGGCGCAACTGGCGGTATCCGGGGCCTTCCCGCTGCTGGAGAGCAACCTCGCGCTAGCGATGCTGCAGTCCACCTACCCGTTGCGAATCCGCCGGGTAACAGACTTCTGGATCACCCTCACGGCGGCCTGAGAGCTGTCGCGAAGTTTTGATGGAAAATAATCACAAAAAGAACTGAGACTTTTTCTCACTTCAGCTGGCAACAGGGGAACATCTCCCGACACCAAGCCCGCAGAGGCCCGAAGGTACCCCGTCCATGTCCAGCAGCAGAAACGCCCAACCCTCGTCATTGTCCCTCGCCGTGCGCACCGCCCTGTTCTCCCTGGCGGTGGTCGTCGCGGCCCCGGTGATGGCCGCGCCGGCCGCCGGCGAAGTGCGCAGCTACAGTATTGCTCCCGGCCCGCTAGGCCGTGCACTGGCCTCGTTCGCCGCCGAAACCGGCGTGCGCCTGTCCTTCGACCCGGCGCTGACCGATGGGCTGCAGAGCCCTGGCCTGATGGGCGATTTTTCCACTCGCAGCGCCCTCGAGCGCTTGCTGCAAGGCAGTGGCCTGGAGCTGGAGCAGCGCGGTGACGGCACCTTCACCCTGATCCGTTCGCCCAGCCCCGATACCTTGCAGATGCAACCGTCGCTGATTACCGGCCAGGCCGCAGGGCCGGAAGACCTGCCGGCGGAGTACGCCGGCGGCCAGGTGGCACGCGGCGGACGCCTGGGTCTGCTGGGCAACACCGATCTGATGGATGCCCCCTTCAGCATCACCAGCTACACCGAGAAGACCATCCAGGACCAGCAGGCGCGCAGCGTCGCCGATGTACTGCGCAATGAGCCCTCGGCGCAGATCGGCAGTGCGCGCACCAACCTCAACGAAGACTTCTCCCTGCGCGGCTTCCCGGTGGTCAGCGCCGACGTCGCCCTCAACGGCATGTACGGCCTGGCGCCATTCTTCCGCGTTCCGGTGGAAATGGCCGAGCGCGTGGAAGTGGTCAAGGGCCCGAGCACCATGCTCAACGGCATGCCGCCCAGCGGCAACGTCGGCGGCGCGGTGAACCTGGTGACCAAGCGTGCCGGCGACGAGCCGCTGACCCGCGTGACCATGGACTACCTGTCGGATTCGGTATTCGGCACCCATGTCGACGCCGGCCGCCGCTTCGGCGAAGGCAAGGAGTTCGGCGTGCGCTTCAACGGCGTGTACCGCAATGGCGATACCGCCATCGACAAGCAGGAACTGGAAGACGGCCTTGGCTCCCTTGGCCTGGACTACGCCGGCGAGCGTCTGCGCCTTTCCGCCGATTACATCTGGCAGCGCGAGGACCTCACCAACGTGGTCCGCCAGTTCACCGCCGGCCCCGGTGTGACGAAGATCCCGCATGCCCCGGACAACGACCTGAACTATCCCGGCTACGGCGATTCGGAGATGACCGACCGCACCCTGGTGTTCCGTGGCGAATACGACATTGCCGACTGGCTTACCGGCTACGCCGGCTATGGCGACCGCCGCAGCGAGATGGATGCGCTGGCCGGCAACCCGGTGCTGACGGGCAACCACGGCGACTTCGTTTCCAGCCCGGCCTGGCAGGTCTACGACGTTGGCTCGCACTCCGCCGAAGCCGGCCTGCGCAGCACCTTCGACACCGGCCCGGTGCAACACAGGCTGAATTTCGGCGCGACCCGCGTGGTGCAGAACTCGGACATCTTCTTCCTCTACACCGCCTTCCCGTCGCGTGCGTCGAATATCTACCACCCGGTCTACGAAGGCACGCCGAGCACCGACGGCTACCCGAAGAATGTGCAGAAGTACACCGCCCAAACCCTCACCAGCTATGCCCTGGCCGACACCCTGTCGATCCTCGACGGGCGCGTCGAAGTGACCCTCGGCGCCCGCAAGCAGCGTGTCGAATCACAGAACTACGAGATGAACGTCGGCACTCCGGCGGGCGACGGCTACGACGAGGAAAAGACCACGCCGATGGGCGGCATCGTGGTCAAGCCGTGGCAGAACATCTCGCTCTACGCCAACTACATCGAGGGCCTGAGCCCGGGGGAAACCGCGCCCGTCGGCAGCGTAAACGCCGGCGAGATGCTCACGCCCTACGTTTCCAAGCAGAAGGAAGTCGGCGTCAAGGGCGAGTGGGACGGTTTCGGCGCGACCCTGGCGGCGTTCGAGATCAAGCGCCCGAGCAGCGTCAACGACAACGGCCGCTTCACCCGTGGCGGTGAACAGCGCAACCGTGGCCTGGAGCTGAGCCTGTTCGGTGAAGTGAGCGAGGGTGTACGCCTGCTCGGCGGCGCGTCCTATACCCAGGCCAAGCTGACCAGAACCCAGGACGGCCAGTACGACGGCAACAACGGCATCGGCGTGCCGCGCCGGCAGCTGAACCTCGGCGGCGAGTACGACATCACCCAGGTGCCGGGCCTGACCGTCACCGCCCGCACTGTCTACACCGACGAGCAGTACGTGGACCAGGCCAACAACCTGAGCATCCCCGACTGGTGGCGCCTGGACCTGGGCGCACGCTACCGCTTCGACACCCTCGGCAAGCCCGTGGTACTGCGCGCCAACCTCGACAACGTGTTCGACAAGGACTACTGGGGCAGCTCCACCGCCGGGTACCTGTACCTGGGCGAAGGGCGCACCCTGCAGTTGTCCGCGAGCGTGGACTTCTAACGAAGAAAGAGCCTGACGATGACCGCCAAAGCCCTCCGCACCTGGTACCTGGTGCACAAGTGGACCAGCCTGATCTCCACGGTATTCCTGCTGATGCTCTGCCTCACGGGCCTGCCGCTGATCTTCCACGAAGAGATCGAGCACACCTTCGAGCCACACCCGGAGCTCAAGCCGCTCACCGAGCAGTCGCCGCAGATCGACTACGACGACGTAGTGGCCCGCGCACTGGCCGCGCGCCCCGGCGAGGTGGTGCGCTTCGTGTTCTGGGAGCAGGACGACCCGCTCGGAGCGGTCATCACCGCGCCAACCCTGGTGCCGCCGCCGGACGATGGGCACGTGCAGCCGTTCGACGCGCGCACCGGGGAATTCTTCGACGCCCTGCCGCCGCCGGGCGGCTTCATGTACGTCATGCTCAAGCTGCACACCGACCTGTTCATGGGCCTGCCCGGGTACCTGTTCCTCGGTGTCATGGGCTTGCTGCTGGTAGCCTCGCTGGTCTCCGGCGTGGTGGTCTACACACCGTTCATGCGCAAGCTGGACTTCGCTACCGTGCGCTCCCAGCGCAGCTCGCGGCTGAAATGGCTGGACCTGCACAACGTGCTGGGCATCGTCACCCTCGCCTGGGTGCTGGTGGTTGGCGTCACTGGCGTGATCAACACCCTGGCGCTGCCGATCCTGATGCTCTGGCAAGGCGGCCAGCTGGCGGAAATGACCGCGCCGTACAAGGACGCACCACCGCCGGAGCGGCTCGGTTCAGTGCATAAAGCCATCGATACCGCGCGTAAAGCTGCGCCGGATATGGAGGTCAGCTTCGTCGGCTTCCCCGGCACGCAGTTCAGCAGCAAGCACCATTACGCCGTATTCATGCGCGGTAACACGCCGCTGACCGAGCGCCTGCTCAAGCCGGCGCTGGTGGATGCCGAAACCGGCGAGCTGACCGACATGCGCGAGATGCCGCTGTACGTGAAGACCTTGCTGCTGTCCCAGCCGCTGCACTTCGGCGACTACGGCGGCATGCCGCTGAAGATCGTCTGGGCGCTACTGGACATCGTCAGCATCGTCATCCTCGCCAGCGGCCTGTACCTGTGGCTTGGCCGGCGCCGCACGCCCATCGAGAAACGCCTGGCGGAACTGGATTCCGGCGGCCTGGCAACGGAGGGCAAGGCATGAGACGCGGACTCTGGATGATCTTCCGCTGGCCCATCGCGCTGGCCGTGTTGAGTACCTTCGGGCTGCTCTCGGCACTGCTTGGCGACGGGGTTTTCGATGTGCTGTCGTGGATTTCCCTTGGTGTTCCGCTGCTGCTGATCGTCTTTGTAGGGATGAGAATGCCCCGCCGACCCAAGGAGCCCCGCTGAAATGACCGCCATGCCACCCCAGGCGCCGACCCTCAACCTGCGTCCGCTGATGTTCGAAACCTTCGTCTGCACGGTGGCGGTAATGTCCTTCGTCGCGCTGATCGGCCCGGTGGCGCGCACCCTGGGCCTAGCGCCCTGGCAGGCGGGGATGACGGTGACCGTCGGCGGCATCGCCTGGATGCTCATGGCCCGCGTCTGGGGCATCGCCAGCGACCGCCTGGGCCGCCGCCGCGTACTGCTCAGCGGCCTGGCCGGCTTTGCGCTGACCTACGCCCTGCTCTGCGCCTTCATGGCCCTGGCACTGAACACCTCGATGTCACCGCTGCCGGCATTCATCGGCATCGTTGCGCTGCGCGGCCTGGCAGGCGGCTTCTATGCCGCCGTGCCGGCCTGCTCGGCGGCGCTGGTGGCCGACCATGTGAGCGCTGACAAGCGCGCCTCGGCCATGGCCGGGCTCGGTGCAGCCAGCGCCGTGGGCATGGTGGTCGGGCCGAGCTTCGCCGGCCTGCTGGCCATGCTCGGCCTGGCCCTGCCGCTGCTGCTGACCTGCCTGCTGCCGCTGCTGGCCCTGGGGGTGCTGTGGAAGTGGTTGCCCGACAGTCAGCGCCTCAGCGAACGCAAGGGCCCGGCCCTGGCGATCAGCGACCGGCGCCTGCGTCGTTCGCTGACCCTGGGCTTCATTGCCATGGTCTGCGTCACCGTCGCGCAGATGACCGTCGGCTTCTTCGCCCTCGACCGCCTGCAACTGCCGCCCGCTGATGCCGCCCGCGTCGCCGGCATCGCCCTGACCTCGGTGGGGGTGGCGCTGATCTGCGCGCAGATGCTGGTGCGCAAGCTGAACTGGGCACCGCTGCGGCTCATCGGCGTGGGCGGCGTAGTCTCGGCACTAGGCTTCGCCTCGGTGTGCTTCGCCATTGCACCGTGGATGCTCTACGCGTCGTGCTTCGTCGCCGCTGCCGGCATGGGCTGGGTCTTCCCCGCCGTCTCGGCGCTCAACGCCAACGCCGTGGAGGCCGACGAACAGGGCGCCGCCGCCGGCAGCCTGGTCGCCGTGCATGGCCTGGGCATGATCACCGGCCCGCTGCTGGGTACCCTGCTGCACCAGGTCGACAGCCGCGCGCCTTACCTGCTGATTGCCGTGCTGCTGGTTCTGGGCGTGGCCTGGACCGTGCTGCCGCGCAAGGGCGCCGTTGCATGACGATCGCCGACGGCCTGCTGCTGGTGCTGCTCGCCGTCGCCCTGCTGGGCTGGTGGCTGCGCCGCCGCCCGCTGGCGCTCGGCTCTGGCGTGCTGGCGCTGCTTCTGGCGCTCTACGACGTCTGGGATGATCGCTGGCAAGCCGGCATGGCAGCCACCACCGCCCTGCTGCTGGTTCTCGGGCTGCTGTTGCGGAGAAAGCGCCCGGTTCGGGTACCGGTCTGGTCAGGGATATTCTTCACCCTGCTGGTGGGTGTGGCCGTCGCCGCCCTGTATTTCTTCCCGCTGTCGCCAATGCCCAAGCCCAGCGGGCCCTATCCGGTGGGCGTGCGTGACTTCGAGCTGATCGACCCCAGTCGCACCGGCCTGCTCGGCGCCCCCGCCGGCAAGGCGCGCCGGCTCCTGGTGCGCGTCTGGTATCCCGCGAGGCCGGCCGTGGGCGCACAGCCCCGCAACTACTTCAGCGAAGCCGAAAGCCGCAGCACCGCACGTGGTTTCGGCGAGCTGTTGCATTTCCCACCGTTGCTCACGCACCTCCGCCACCTGCGCACCAATTCCTATGAGAATGCCCCGCTGCGCCCCGACCCAGGGCGCCTGCCGGTCGTGTTCTACAGCCATGGCTATGGCTCCTTTGCCGGCATGAACGGACGGATCATGGAGGAACTCGCCAGCCACGGTTATGCGGTCTACTCCGTGCAGCACACCGGCGATGCCTCGCCCACGCTGTTCCCCAACGGCGAAGTGGCGCCCACCGACCCGGCGCTCTACGACCACCTGCGTGATGCCTTTGAACACGGCTTCTCGCCGCTCCTGCTGCAAGGCTACGGCGAGGACGACCTGGCCCGTCGCCTCGACGGCCAGTTGCGCTTCGCCACCGAACTCAAGCCGCCGGCGGACCGTGCCATCCACCTCAGCGCGCCGATCTGGCTGGCCGACCGATTGTTCGTCCACGATCGCCTGCAGGCCGGTGAAGTGCCGCCGAATGTGGCTGACCTGGTGGCCGCCAGCGATTTCAGCCACGTCGGCGAGATGGGCATGTCCTTCGGCGGCTCGACTACCGGCGCCGTGTGCATGGTCGACAAGCGCTGCGCCGCGGCGGTCAACCTCGACGGCGGTGACTTCGATTTCACGCCATTCGATGCCGACCTGCCGGTGCCGCTGCTGATGCTGCATTCGGACCTGGCGCTGTTCTACCGCATGCTGGGTCTTGCGCCACCGGCGCAACCTCGCAGCTTCAACGACTTCTCTTACGAACGTATCGAGCACGCCGGGCAGAATCCGCGCATCCATCGTCTGGTCATGCGCGATGCGTTGCATGCTGGCCTCACCGACAATGCGCTGTACATACGCCGGCCACTGCGCGACAGGCTGATCGGCAGCGCGCCCACCGATGTGCTGATCGAGGCGCCCGCGGCGCTGGTGCTGGGCTTCTTCGACCACTACCTGCGCGGTAGCGACAACGGCTTCCCGCAGGCGCAAATGGCGCCCTATGCCGCCTGGCTGACGCCCTACAGCAATCGCGCAGTGAGCCAATGGTGGGTGGGCCTGCCGGAAGCCGAACGGGAACAATGGCAGGAGCGCATTCGCGCTATGCAGGCGCAGCGGCAGGCGCTGGACCAATAGTCCGATCACGGATCGGCACGTAAGGCCCCCCATCGCGGACGAAGTCCGCTCCTACGTGAAAGTTCTGCGCTCGGCTCGGCCCTCACCCTGACTGCGCGCCCCGCTCAGGGGGAGAGGGAACCGTCAGGTGCAGGATGAAACCTCAGTGCCAGCCGGATAGGGCTGCCCCCTCTCCCTGAGGAGCGGGGCGCGCAGCCAGGGCTGGGGTGAAGGGGATGCATTGGTACGGACTCCCCAGGAAAAGACAGTTGCTCCTACACGAGCCTCCATGAGCGTAGGAGCGGACTCCGTCCGCGATTGGGCGAGTCTGGCTCAGAAAGCCAGCAGCGAATCACGCATACCAGCAGCGATACCAGCCATCCTGCTCGGTCACTTTCAGCGGAGCCTGGTACAGCGCCGACAGGTTTTCACTGGTCAGAATCTCCGCCTTCGGCCCGTCGGCCACCACCTTGCCATTGGCAATCAGCACCACCCGTTCGATTTCCGGAATGATCTCGTCGAGGTGATGGGTGGTGATGATCATGGCGTGCTGCGGGCCGCAGAAGCGTCTGAGCAGCGTGAGCATCTGCAGGCTGGCGCCCATGTCCAGGCCGTTGGCCGGCTCATCGAGGATCAGCGCGCGAGGCCCGTGGATCAACGCACGGGCCAGCAGCAGACGGCGCTTCTGGCCGGTGGACAGGCGCTGGAACATGCGCTCGGCATAGCCATCCATCTCCACCGTGGCGAGCAGTTCATGGGCCTTCGCGACCTGCTCCGGCGTCGGTTGCAGGTGTCCGTGGCTGCCAATGGCGCCGAAGAAGCCGGAGATCACCACATCCAGCGCCTGGGTGAACGGCGTGTAGTCCTCCTGCAGATCCTGGGAGACGAAGCCGATGCGGCTGCGCAGGTCCCACAGGGTGACGTTGTGCAGACCGAACAGGTTCAGCGAGCTGTCCGGGCGATCCACCGGATAGAGTTCGCGGCTGATCAGCTTGAGCAGCGTGCTCTTGCCGGCGCCATTGGGGCCAAGGATGGCGACCTTCTCGCCTTCGCCGATATGCAGGGAAAATCCATCCAGCACGCAGGTCTGCTGCTGGTAGACGGTGACATTGTTGAAATCGATCATTGGGCAATTCATGTCCGGGCCTGGGGCAGCCGCTGACATTAGGCGCCTTGGGCTTCCTACTCAAGCCTTCATCGAATCGCAACTACGCTTTCCACATTTCCCAGCCACGAGCGCGCCGCGATGAGTGAACAGGAACCGCCCAGCCTCGATGACGATATCTGCGTCCATATCTTCTCCGTCTCGGCCACCATGGTTGGCGTGTGCCTGACGGTGATCGGCATCATCCGGGTGATCCTCACGCTGCGCCGGGAAGACCTGATCATCGATGACCTGGTGGCCGTCAACATGATGTTCTACCTGGTCGCGGCCTTCTGCTCCTACTGGAGCCTACGTACCCACCGCACCCTGCGCGGCTGGCGGATGATGCGGGTCGCAGACGCTACCTTTCTGGCAGCGCTGGTGTTCACTGCCGTCAATGCCGGGTTCATCACCTGGATGATGACCTCCGCGCCCACGCCTGCCTGAACCGTCCGCGGGCCCAGCCCCTGCATCTGGTCCGCAGAGGTAATAACAGGCGGGTCTTTGGGAAAATACCGACTGTTTCGTCTCGCCCTCCTCTCGACAATCGCCGCACTCCTGGCACTGGCTGCCGGAGCCGTTCCGCCCCTGCGCGCGCCAAGGCCCAAACGGCCACGCCGGGTCGAATTTTCCATCGATTGGAGACTCAGATGTTAGAAGCAATCATCCAGCAGGCCGCCGAGCGCGGCATGCACCACAAGGCGGGGCGTTTCATCGGTCTGTTGGCCGAATCCATCGTCAACACGCGCACCGGTGGCTTCGCTGGATTCCGCAATCGCTTCGAGGCGGCTGGCCTGGCCGACCTGCTGCAGCAATGGATCGGCATCAAACCTGCCGACAACGTGCTGCAGCCGGACCAGTTCAATGCCGGTCTGGGCAGTGACGAGTGCAACCGCATCGCTCGACTGCTCGACGTCCCGGTCGGCGCGGTGAACATGGCCGGCGCCGAGGCACTGCCCAAGGTGATCGGCCTGCTGACCCGCGAGCAAAGAACCCCCGTCACCCTCCCGCCGGCTTTCTCCGCCCTGCTGCACAACGCGCCGGTCAAACAGCGCAAAGGCCTGGGCTGGCTGTTCTGGCTGCTGCTCGCCGGCCTGCTCGGGCTGTTCATCCTCGCCGTGAGCAACTGCCAGCCACAGCCCAAGCAGGTCGCCGCACCGCTGCCAACACCGGCTGCGCCGCAACCCACGCCCGCCCCCGCCGAAGTACCCGCGCCGGTCGAGCAGGCCGCCGTCCAGGAACCCGTGGCGCACCTGCCCGCCGAACTGGAACTGCAGAACACCGACGGCCAGGTGGCCATCAGCGGTCGCCTGGGTGACGAAGGCGAGAAGCAGCGGCTGATCGATGCCCTGCAAGCCCACTTCGGCGCAGACAAGGTCAGCGGCGACATCCAGATCGATCCGCAGACTCTCCCGGCCGGCTGGCTGGACAAGCTGATCGCAGCGCTGCCGGAACTTGGCGTCAACGGCCTGAAGATCGGCTTCGACGGCGACAAGCTCAACATCGATACCTCGGCACTGCCGGAAGATCAGCGCTTCGATCTCAGCCAGAAACTGCGCGAGCTGTTCAGCGGCTATTCCATCAGCGGCCTGTGGGAGCGCGCCACTGCCGCCCTGGCCGGCCTGAAGCAGGGCTTCGGTGCGCAGGACCTGGTCAACGCCCTGAACCTGATGCAGGTCCACTTCGAGAGCAACTCCGATCGCATCTCCGCCGACAGCCAGGACATCCTCGAGCGTGCGGCAGACGCTATCCAGGCCGCTGCGCCGGGAATGCGCATCGAGGTGGGCGGCCACAGCGACAGCGTGGGCACCGATGAGGCCAATCTCACCATGAGCCAGAAGCGCGCCGACGCGGTAGCGGCCAGGCTGGCGCAGCTGGGTGTGGCGGCCGATTCGTTGATCGCCAAGGGTTACGGGCAATCGCGCCCGGTGGCGGACAACAGTACCGAGGAAGGCCGGGCGAAGAACCGCCGTATCGAGTTCACCGTGCTGACGCAGTAAGCGTCACCGGCGCCATCGGGCCTCGGCTGAGGCCCGAAGGCGCCTCACACCGCTCATCTGAAAGCGCTCGCCAGCCGCCCATTTCGTAAAACATTCGTTACACCGGCAACCCCGGCGCACCATCAGTCCCGCGCCTGCCGGCAACAGCGAAATGCTTGCCTGGCTATTGAAATCCATTGCCGTTATGCCGGAATGATCATTGACAGCCTGATAGGGCTTCAGTGAGATGGCCTTTCGTTCAGGCAAATGGCATTGCCGACTGACTGTGTGTGCGTTGTGTCTGCAATGCCGCGATGACGAAACTTCGGCGATCCCGACGGTCGCTTCCGGACGTTTCATGGTTTCATCGACACAGGAGATGCCGGCGATGTTGAACCAGGCACCCCGCGATACCCAGGACGTTGAATTCGACGAGCAATTCTTCCTTGCCTTCGAGATCCAGGTTCTGCAGAAGGCCCTGCCGGCCTTCGAAGAGGCCTCGCGCTTCGCCCGCGACCGAGGTCTGCGCTGCAGCGTGGAACTGATCACCAATGCCGAGGGGCACCCCGAACTCAGCCTGTCGGCCACCCAGCGCAACGACTTGCCGGACAGTTGCTACCGTCTGATCGCCGATCCGGCGTCGCAAGGCGTCGTGCATGAGGAGTTCACCGCGGTTAACCGACGCACGCGCCGCCAGGGCGCACGCTTGTCGACGCTAACCTCGCGCTCGCTGGAACTGCAACTGGAGGCCTTCTTCATGCATGCCTTCGGCATGCGCCTGGACTACAACGTCCTGCGCCTGGACTACTCTTACGAGCATGTTTCCGGGCTTTAGGCCTTATCCGACACCACCGGTCGTCGGTTCGGCCGGTGGCGGACCGAGCGTTCCGTCGGACAGTTCCTGCGAAGGATGATTTATGGCAACGATGAACGCGCCGAAGTCGCTATTATTCGCGCCCTGTGCGCCACCTCGTGCGTGTTTCCTCGTCGTCGCTTCGCCATGAATGAATTCCTCGTGCATTTTCAGGACGGTCACTGCCTGGGCAAGACCGTGCTGCGTTCGTTTTCCCGTCAGATGACCCTTTCCGAGGCGCGTGTGCGCCTGCAGGCCTGCTACCCGCTGCGTGTTCCGCACCTGCTGAACATCCTGCACCTGACGCCGATGCTGCCCGGCCGCTGATCCGCCGGCACCCGTACAGTTTTCCTGCGCCACTGTGCCTGCCTCGCGCGGCCAGCCGTGGCTAGAGTCGTTCGTCCCGATTTCGTGCCGACTTACAGGAATACGCCATGGCCGACCTGCAGATTCGCCCCGCCAGCGCCGAAGACGTACCGGCCATGCTGACACTGATTTTCGAGCACGGCCCCAATGACTGGAACTTCCTGCCCGCGGGGCCGGTGCGTGAGCACTTCGAGGCTATCGCCAGGGGGGAAATCCAGGCCCTGGTCGCCGTCGCTGGCGAGGACTTGCGCGGGCTGGTCACCTACCATGAAAGCGCAGCGTTCAGCCGCTTCCAGCCCGATGGCGGCGGCCGCCACGCCTACATCGCCGAGGCCACGGTGCATCGGGGCGAAGCCGGGCGCGGCCTCGGTACGCGCCTGCTGCGCGCCGCCATCGCCGACCTGAGCGCCCGCGGCCTGCCGGACATCTACTGCGAGCGCCACGAAGAAAATCCCGGTTCCGCCGGCATGATGCGCAAGGCCGGTTTCCGCGAACTGGCCACCTTCGACGACCCGCAGCGCCGCCCCAATGGTTCGCGGCGCACGACGATCTGCTACCTGGATGCCCGCGCAGCCTCCGTCTGAACCTTAGCCAACGCTGCCAGGGCTTGGCGCGCCGCTTCGCCGGCCTGCGTCAGCACCTGGCGCTTCCAGCTGTCCTCATCCACGTAGAAAGCATCGCGCAACTGCCTGCGGATGCGCTGCGCCTGTTGCGCCGGCGCAGCGGGGTTGTTGTTCAACCACTGCTCCGCCCGCAGCGCCTTGAGCACCTGGATGCCCGGCAGCGTGCCGTACTCCAGGGTGATCGCGGTCAGCTCCGCCTGCGGGCATTCGCTGGCGGCGGCCAGCATCATCTGCCCCTTGAGCGGCACCGACACCGAATCGCCCTTCTGCGAAGACGTCACCTGCGCCCCCCACCAGCGTCGGGCGCGCTCCAGCGACTCGCCGGTGTTCTCGCCCACATGGATGCGCTCGCCATGGCCCTTGGGGCCAAGCCCGGTGTGCAGATCGATCCAGCCGATCCGCGCGCATTCCCGCGCGTGCCGGCGCAGCACCTGGCGCACCGCCAGGTTGCTCCAGGTCGGTTGATCGCCCATGTAGAACAAGCCCCGCGGGTGGCTGTCCTGGCCACTGGCGATGGCCGCCTGCAACTGCTTGCGGCCATGGCGCATGGCATAGCGCAACAGACGCAGGTGACTGCCGATGGATGGCCAGCGACGGGGTACCAGGATCGCGTCAAGCGCCGCATAGGCCTGGTTGCGCTGGCGCGGCTGGGAAAAGTCGAGGAAGTTGCGGTTGAGGTCAACGTTCTCGTGGGTCCAGCGGCGCCACCAGGAGAAGCCATAGGGATTGGCCGCATGCAGGTAGAGCACCGCGCAATCGGCCTTGGCGCAGAGCTCGAGCCAGTCAGGGTCGTTGAGCAGCGCGATCTGCACTGCCGAGCCGCAGAAGCCCTCCACCCCGTGGCAGCCGCTGCTGATGATCAGCAGGTTCTGCGCATCGGCAGGGCCGCTGCGTGCCACATCCAGTGCCAGGGGCTCACCATCGCGGCCGGGCAGCGGATGCCGGTGGGATTCGACGACCAGGCCAGCCGACAGGCAGGCCGCAAGGAACTTGCCACGCGCTTCGGCGTAGCTCTGGGAAAAGCAGGCAGACGGGGTCATCACCGCTCCGGATGATCGCATTCAAGTCAGGGGAAACGGGCCCGACGCACGGGCCCGCCGTGGAAACTCAGGCGTGGCTGACGGCGCCCGGCAGCGGGGCTTCGCTGTGCTCGCCCTGCAGGGACTGGCGGGTGCGCTCGGGGGCGATGATCCGGCAGCCGAGGATGGCGCAGACCACGGTGAGCACACCGAACAGGCCCAGCGCCGTCTCGAAGCCATGGGCGATGTCGCCACCGCGCAGTTCGACCAGTTGGCCGACGATCCACGGCGCGAGCATGCCGGCGCTGGTCATTCCACCGATATGGATGGCCAGCATCGAACCACGCTGCGCACTCGGCGCGATATACGCGACCAGGGTGTTGCAGAAGGTCGGCAGGACATTCACCAGGATCGCGCCCAGTGCGTAGAGCACCAGGATCACCAGGCGATCACCATGCAGCAGGGTCAGTGCGCAGAAGGCGACACCCGCGACCGCCGCGCAGGCCATCGGTGGCAGCACCATGGCGCGCTGCACCGAAGCGCCGCGCTGCATTGCCCGCTGCGACAGCGTTGAGAGCAGCAGGTTGGCGAGGATCACCCCGACCGTCACCACCATGACCGTATAGCCCGACTGCATGGGCGTCATGCCCTGCCCCTTCTGCAGGTACACCGGTACCCAGCTGTACACCAGCGCAGTGGGCAGGTAGCTGAGAAAGCCCATCAGGGTGATCCAGACGAAACTGCGGTTGAACAGCAGCCGGCTGTAGGGCAGGCGCAGCGTCGATCCCGGCCCCTCTTCCTCGGTCTGCTGCCCTTCGCGGCCGAAGATCAGCCAGACCACCAGCCAGACCAGCCCGAGCAGCGCCAGCAGGAAATACGCGGTGCGCCAGCCGAAGTGCTGGATCGCCAGCGGCAGGCTCAGCGCGCCGAGCACGGCGCCGAGCATGATCGACACCTGGATCAGCGCCGAAGGCAGCACGCGCTCCTTCGGGCCGAACCATTTGAAGCAGGCGTGCTGGGTGACCGCAGTGCCCGGCCCGGTGCCGGCACCCAGCAGCAGGCGCCCGGCAACCAGTGCGGCAAATCCGCTGGACAGCGCCACCAGCAGTTGCGAGGCCATCCACACCACGGACATGCCGGCGAGAATCCAGCGCGCCGGGAAGCGGTTGGCGAGAAAGCCCACCAGTACGCCGGAAATGGAATAGAGAAAGAAGAAGGCACTGCCGATGAAGCCAAACTCAGTCGGCGAGAGCTTCAGCTCGTCGATGATCTGCGCACCGGCAAAGGCGAAGATGGTCTTGTCCAGCACGCTGATGACCATCACCAGCATCAGCAGCAGGAGCACGGCGTTGCGACGATTCATGCCGGGACTCCACTGCGGGGGGACGTGCACAGGCTCGCTTCCACAAGCTGCACCCAGAGGGCCGCGCCGAAGGGAATGGCTGCGTCGTTGAAGTCATAACCGGGGTTGTGCACCATGCAGCCACTGGGACCGCTGTCGCCATTGCCCAGGGCGATATAGCAGCCGGGACGGCGCTCCAGCATCCAGGCGAAATCCTCGCTGCCGAGGAAACCCGAAGGCACTTCCGACAACAGGCGTTGCGGGCCGACCAGCTCGGTCAGCACCTGGCGTGCAAGGCGAGTTTCTTCCGGCGTGTTGACCAGTACCGGCACCAGCTCCTCGTATTCGTACTGCAGCTCCATGCCGTGCACGGCGGCAACGCCACGGGTGATCTCGCCGATGCGCCGCTTCAGCAGCTCGCGTACTTCAGGCCTGGTGGCACGCACGCTCAGGCGCAGGTCGGCATGCTCGGGAATCACGTTGGCCGCCTCCCCCGCCTTGAGCATGCCCACGCTCACCACGGCGACTTCGGTGGACGGCACGTTGCGCGCGACGATGCTCTGCAGCGCCAGCACCAGTTCGGCGGCGGCAACGATCGGGTCTTTGGTCAGGTGCGGCATGGCGCCGTGCCCGCCGACGCCGACCAGGCGGATCGACACCCGATCGGACGATGCGGTGAGCGCGCCCTCGCGGGTCAGGAAGCAGCCCACCGGCAGGCCCGGCGCATTGTGCAGCGCGTAGACCGCATCGCAGGGGAAGCGCTCGAACAGGCCGTCATCCATCATCGCCACGGCGCCGCCCAGGGTTTCCTCGGCGGGCTGGAAGATCAGGTTGAGGGTGCCGTCGAAATTGCGCGATGCAGCCAGTTCACGGGCGGCACAGAGCAGGATCGCGGTATGCCCGTCGTGGCCGCAGGCATGCATGCGCCCGGCGTGCTGGCTGGCGTAGGGAACGCCACTGGCCTCATCGATGGGCAGTGCATCCATGTCGGCACGAATGCCGATACTGCGGGCGCTGCTGCCCTGGCGCAGCACACCGACCACGCCGGTGCCGCCGACGCCCTCGTGGACTTCATAGCCCCATTCGCGCAGGTAGCCGGCGACGATGGCGCTGGTGCGCGCCTCTTCGAAGCCCAGTTCGGGGTGCTGGTGAAGGTCCCGGCGAATCCGCGCAAAATCCTCGGTGCTTGCCGCAAGCCTTTCTATCGTGGGGTGCTGACTCATGCCGCATCCTGCTCATTGTTCTGCTGTGGCCGGCAGGATGCCCCACAGGCGCGACGCTGAATAATGACCTTCGCGCATGCTTATCGAAGCTGGTTATCGATGGCCGTCATTCACCCTTGCGCAGGTGCGGGCCCTTGAAGGCATAGACCAGTTCGTCCACCAGCGTCTGTGCCTCGCGGGTCATCAGCTCGGGCGGCCGGCAGACCAGGGAGATGTCGGTGCCCGGCACGGTTTCGGCGATGTCCAGCGCTTCCAGCGTGCTGGACACGATGGGCAGATCGAACACCCGCCGCGACCAGAAACTCACCGCATCGGTATTTGCCGCCAGTTCCGCATAGAGCACCACCGAGGCACACTCGATGACGCGCTCGGGATGGCGCACCTGATACTGCTCGAACATCTGCCCGGCGAGGGAAACGTCGAGCGAATCGGGCACCAGCCACTCCTCGTCGAGCAGTTCATGCAATGAGCGCGCGTTACGCAGCGGATGCCCCTTGCGCACCGCCAGCGTGGTGGGCTGGGCGTAGAGCTCCTGCCAGTGGAAGCCGTCGACGTTGCGCGAAGACGGCTGCGAGGTCAGCACCAGGTCCAGCTGGCCTTCGCGCAGGCCTTCGAGCAGCTTGGCCGGGCGCAGCTCGTTGATCTGCAGTTGCACCTTGGGGTAGCGCTTGCGGTAACGCAGCAGGCTGGCAGCGAATTGCTGGCTCGGGGTCACCGGTGACACGCCGATCGCCACGCGGCCGTCCATGGCGCCCTTCAGCGTCTCGATTTCGTCCCGCGCGCGGCGTACTTCCTCCACCACCAGACGAGCGCGGCGCACCAGGCGTTCGCCGTACTCGGTAGCGGTGATACCGCGGTTGGAACGCACCAGCAACGGTACGCCCAGCTCGGCCTCCAGCTCCTTGATGCTCTTGGACAGGGCTGGCTGGGAGATGTGCAGCAGGCGCGAAGCTTCCTGGATACTGCCGCTCTCGCAGATGGCGACGATGGCGCGGAGTTGATGCAACTTCATGGCGTGGACGACGGCTCGCAGATCGGTAACAGGTCGGAACATAAAGCAAAATCGAGGCCGGCGTGAGTAACGGTTGGTAAACGGACGCAGACCGACGGGTCGCGTAGCGTGCTTTTCGTAGGATGGCGTGGAGCGCAGCGATACCCATCGATCCGTTGCGCCGGCAGCATGGGTATCGCTGCGCTCCACCCATCCTACATCGAGGTTTCCTGCCGCCTCGCTGCGCGCAGTTCGTAGGGCGCATAACGCGCCAGCGTTATCCGCCATTGGGGAGTGGCGGATAACCTGTTCCAGGTTATTCGCCCTACGAGTCTGCCCGGGATAATGGCGAACGAAAAAAAGCGGCCCGAAGGCCGCTGAGTCAACACAAGGAGCGCCGGTGAGCGCCAGTACAGCCCGCCGTCAGCGGATGCCGGTAGCGCGCAAGGCGTTGGGGGTGAAGTCGTTGCTGCTGGACTTCACCGCGAAGTCGTAGCTGCTCTTCTCCTCGTTGCGCAGGCCGGACACCGTGTAGCGGCCGGACAGCACGTCATAGTGGGTTTCCGCCGTCAGCCAGGTGAACTGCTGGTCGTAGAACGGCCGTGCATGGCCTTCGGAGACACGCCAGAGATTGCCGCGACCGTCATAGGCATCGGCCTCGGCGATCTGCCAGCTGTCCTCGTCGATGTACAGGTCGCGCTTGCTGTAGATGTGGCGCTGGCCCGGTTTCAGGGTCGCCACCACGTGCCAGACGCGGTGCAGCTCGTAGCGGGTGTGGTCCGGGTTCAGGTGGCCGGGCTTGACGATGTCGTCATACTTCAGCGCCGGCGAGTCGAGCTTGAAGCTGTTGTAGGGGATGTACAGCTCCTGCTTGCCCACCAGCTTCCAGTCATAGCGATCCGGCGCGCCATTGAACATGTCGAAGTCGTCGTAGGTACGCATGCCTTCCGCGCCGGGGCTGTCGTAGCCCACTTGCGGAGCGCGACGCACGCGGCGCTGGCCGGCGTTGTACATCCAGGCCATGCGCGGTTCCCTGACCTGGTCGATGGTCTCCAGCACCAGCATCACGCTGCCCGCACGGCGCGGCGGCGAGAGGATTTCCTGGCGGAAGTAGTAGAGGATGTTGTCCATCTTCGCCGGGTCGTAGTCCTTGAGCCCGAACGGGAAGGCGAACTGTTCCTTCATGTAGCTGATGGTGTAGTCGCCATTGGTCTGCGGGTTCATCTGCGCGGTGGTGCGCAGCATGGCGTTGCTGCGGTAGCGGGTGACGTGGTTCCAGATCACCTCCAGGCCGTTCTGCGGGATCGGGAACGGGATGGTCATGGTGAAGTTGTTCAGCCCGTTGCCGCCCTCGGCCAGCGAGGTTGCAGTGGCGTTCTTCTTCGCCGCATCAAGCACCGTTTGCGGATAGCTCGCGCTGCGGTGGCTCGGGTAGACCGGGATGCGATAGGTCTCGGGGAAGCGCTGGAACATCGCCAGTTGGCCAGGCGTCAGCTTCTCCTTGTACTGGCTGGCGGTCTGCGCGGTGATGGTGAACAGCGGCTGGTCGGCGGCGTAAGGGTCGGCGAGGAAACCGCCGGCATCGACCTTGCCGGCGTTCGGCGCCAGGCCGCCGGTCCAGGCCGGGATGCTGCCATCGGCATTGGCGGATTTCTCCGCACCGATGGGGGTGAGTTGATTGCCCAGGCGCGCGGCCTGGTCGGCGCCCACCGCGGCCATCACTGGCCCGGCAAGCAGGCCCAGGGTCAGGCAGCCGGCCTGCAACCATTGCTTGTTGTTCATGCTGATACCTCTGGCTCTGTATCGAAGAGACTGACGGGCGTCAGAAGCTGACGCCCAGGCTGACGGCGAGGAAGTCGCGGTCGGTGTTGACGTTGTAATCGCCGCCGAAGTAGTCGGTGTAACTGATGCTCGCGGTGTAGCGGCTAAGGTACTCGGCATCGACGCCGACGCTCACCGACTTGTCGCCCTCGTTGAAGGTCGGCCCGTAGCCCTCCACGTCGTGGGAGAAGGCCAGGTTCGGGCGCAGCGAGATGCCGCCGATCAGGTCGTTGTATTCCAGGCCCGCGCGCAGGCGATAACCCCAGGAGTTCTGGGTGTAGAAGCCCTTGTCGTTGCACTGCCCAGGGTTGGCGGTATTCACCACTTTCTCGCACAGCGCGTTGCCCGACAGGCCCAGCAGCGACGAGCTGCCGGCGCTGGCCAGTTCGCCGTTGCCGTACACGCTGCTGCGGCCGAAGCGCAGGTCGGAACCATCGGTGGAACCCAGGTCGCCGATATGGCCGAAGCCGATCTCGCCGACCAGGGTCAGGCGCTCGGCAGCGATCACCGGGATCTGGTCGAAGGTGTTGGTGAAGGTCATCTGCGCCTGGGTATAGGGCATGCGCTTGTAACCCTGGATCAGCGAGCCGTAGCTCGAATCCGCCCAGCCGCTGGCGAAGATCGGCAAACCGGCGTTGACCATGGCGCTGGTGGAAGCCGAACCCAGCGTTGCGGCGCCGGAAACGTCGCTGGAGTTGATGCCCATGGGCATGTTCGGCCGGTAGCTGATCTCGCCCTGAACCGCAGTGCTGCCCCAGGTGGTGTTGAAGCCCAGGCCGTAGAGCCGGATATCCTCGGGATAGTCCAGGTACCAGCTGGCGGTGCTGCGCCCGCCCTGGCCGATCAGGCCGCCCACCGGGTCGGCCAGCGCGCCCTTGCCCACCACCCAGTTACTGGTCGGCGTGCGGCTGTGGTAGTTCATCGCGTAGGCGGAGAACTCGGTGTCGTTGACCATCCAGCGCAGCGCCACGCCGAACTGACCGCCATCGCGAGCATCGTGGTCGCCGGTGCGCGGCACGTAGCCGTAGCCGCCCTTGATGCCGGTGCCATCGATATCGCGGTCGAAGTCGCTGCCGTTCACCGCCATGTTGATGTCGCAGCCCTTGGCGGCCACGTCGCTGCCGAAGAAGGTGCCGCAGTTGTCCGGCACGGTCTTCTCCCATTCGAGCTGGTAGAAGGCTTCCATGGACAGGGTATCGGTCAGCCCCTGGTTGAAATACAGCATGCTCACCGGGATCAGCGCTTCCTTCACCTCGGAACCCGGCCGGCGCAGCGCGGCGACGTCCACCGGGTTGATCGAGTTGATGCCGTTCTGGATGAAGGTGCTCTCGCCCCAGCTCACCACCTGGCGGCCCAGGCGCACGGTGCCGGGCAGGTCGCGGAAGTCGTAATTGTGGTAGATGAAGGCATCGAGCAGCTGCGCACCGGAGGAACGCGCCGCCATGTCGCGGCCGTTGTCGTCGATGTCGTAGAGCGGGCGGTGCTCATCCTTCAGTTCGAAGTCGTACCAGTACTTGCCGCGCAGGAACAGGCCGCTGTCGCCGTACTTCAGCTCCAGGTCGTGCAGGCCCTTGAAGATCTTGGAGAAGGTTTCGCCCTTCTTGAAGTTCAGCCGGCCATCATCGGAGGTCTGGCTGGAGGCCGTACCGCCGTTGCGCGAGCCGATGAACTTCTTGTCCGGGCTGTCCATTGCCCAGCTCGCGCCGATGGACAGGGTCGAGTCGAAGCGCCCCTCGATTTCCCCCACGTTGAAGCTCACTGCCTGAGCCGAAGATGCCCCGCCAAGGGCCATGCTGGTTGCCAGCGCCAGCGCGTGCGGCCTGAAGCCTGCGGCGCCGGTTATTGTTTTTTTCATGCTGCTCTCCGCCTGGAACGTGCTGGTCACGGCAAGCCGTGCCACTCCTGCGTCCCGGCTCTCAAGCCGGGAGGCGGTCGCATGGTAAGAGCGCTGTCACAAAGCTGACTGCTGAAAAAAAGTGATGCCCATAGCCAGAATCGAAACGCCTGCGACCAGCAGCCCGTGAGGTTTCGCGGGTGATAACCGGCAGCTATCGCGATACCCAGGATTCAGCCGACCGCGCCTGCGCATTGGCCTAAAGTCCGCCGCCATCAGCGACTCCCCAACCCTGAGGTGGACCATGAAGATTGCGTTGACCGGCGACAGCATCCTGCAGCGCCGCCTGAACAGCCGTGACGACGAAACCCTGCGCCCGCTGTTCGACCTGCTGCGCGGCGCCGATGTCAGCTTCACCAACCTGGAAGTACTGCCCAACGACTTCCAGGGCGATGCCGTGCTGGAAAGCGGCGGCTCGCACTTCGGCGCGCCGTCGTGGATTCTCGATGAGCTGGTGGACGGAGGCTTCGACCTGTTCTCCACCGCCAACAACCACAGCCTGGACTACGGCATTGCCGGCCTGCACGCCGCCCACGCGCAGCTGGAGAAACGCGAACTGCTGTTCGCCGGCACCGGCCGCAACCTCGAGGAAGCGCGCCGCCCGGTGTACTGCACCAAGCCTGCCGGCACCGTCTCGCTGCTGGCCTGTACCTCCACCTTCGGCAAGGGCCAGGAAGCCAGCGAGCAGACCCGCGACATGCCCGGCCGCCCCGGTCTGAACCCGCTGCGCTACGACACCGTGCACCAGCTGGACGGCACGCAGATGGAAGCCATGCGCGGGATCATCGCCAGCCTGGGCCTGGACCGCCTCTACCAGGGCGCGGTCGACCTGGGCTTCGCCCATCCAATTCCCGATCCGTCGCTGGCGGTTTTCGGTCCCTTCACCCCGCTGCTGTTCCGCCAGGGCGAGAGCTCGCGCCTGCGCACCCTGCCGCGCAAGAAGGATATGGACGACATCCTGCGCTGGGTCGAGGAGGCACGCACGCTGTCCGACATCGTGGTACTGAGCATCCACGCCCACGAACTGGGCCACGACGCCACCGGCGAGTGGAACCTGGAAGCCGCCGCCGAGTTCATCCAGCCGGTGGCGCGGCGGATGATCGACGCCGGCGTCGACATCGTGGTCGGCCACGGCCCGCATCTGCTGCGCGGCATGGAGATCTACAACGGCAAACCGATCTTCTACAGCCTGGGCAACTTCATCGGCCAGAACGAACTGGTGGAGCGCCTGCCGGCGGACAGCTACGAGCAGTTCCGCGTGGAGCGCAACCAGACGCCGTCGAAGGTCTTCCTGCAACGCACGCAGAACGACACCCGCAGCTTCCCCTCCGATGCGCGTTTCTGGGAAAGCCTGGTGCCGGTCTGCCAGTTCGATGGCCGCCGTCTCACCGGCATCGAGCTGCATCCGGTGAGCCTGGGCCTGGGCGAAGCGGTCCACCGCCGTGGCCGCCCGCGCCTGGCCGAAGGCGAGCACGCCCAGGCGATCCTGCAGCGCTTCGCCGCGCTGTCGGAGCCCTACGGTACGCGCCTGGTGCTGGAGGGGAACGTCGCTCGCGTGGCGCTCTGATCGCCGTCGCGCACTTCCACTTGTAGGAGCGAGCTTGCTCGCGAACAGCTCTTCGCCGATGAGTCTCTGCCGTGCGGTTCGCGAGCAAGCTCGCTCCTACTCCAGCAATAGCTACGACGTTCTCCATCGCAATCCCGGCTCTGGCTCTGGCTATTTGGACTTCCAGAGAAACGTCCGCACGCTCCGGACCGCCCCTTTCAACGAGGGAATTTTTCGCCTTAGCGAAAAGCCGGATGGAGGGGCAAGCCTTCTTGGTTACTTCTTCGGCGTTTGGAAGAAGTGACTCGCCCGAGGGGGCGAAACCCAATACATCCGCACGCACCGAAGCGGCGCAGAAACACGAAAACCCAAAAGCTTCGCGGCGAAACTTCGCTCCTACGAAAAGCCTCCCGCATCCGGTACGCTTTGGGCTCGTTCCACGCAGAGCCCAGGAAAATGCCCGCCCTCACCTGCCCCCACCTCATCGGCCAGCACGTCGAACTCATTCCCCTGCGCGCGGAACACCGCGACGCACTGCTCAATGCAGCCACCGACGGCGAACTGTGGAACCTCAAGGTCACGGTCGTGCCCGGCCCGGACACCGTGGACAGTTACCTCGCCAAGGCCGAAAAGGGCCTGGAGGAAGGCACCGTCCTGCCCTTCGCCATCCTCGACCGGCGCACCGACCAGATCGTCGGCAGCACCCGTTTCTGGAAGGTCGACCGCGCCAACCGCAAGCTGGAAATCGGCCACACCTGGCTCGCCCTGTCGGCGCAGCGCACGCCGATCAACACCGAGGCCAAGCTCCTGCTGCTCAGCTACGCCTTCGAGCAACTCGACTGCGTGCGCGTGCAGTTCACCACCGACGAGCTGAACGAGAAGTCCCGCGCCGCCATCCTGCGCCTGGGCGCCGTGCAGGAAGGCATCGTCCGCCACGAACGCATCATGCCCGACGGCCGCAAGCGCAACTCGGTGCGCTTCAGCATCATCGACAGCGAGTGGCCCGAGGTGAAGGCGCGGCTGCTGCACAGGCTGGGCCGCGCCTCGGCTTGAAGGATCAGCCCTGGTAGAACACCTCGTCGCTGTAGGGGTACCACCAGGAATGAATCTGCGGCTGGTGGTCGATGATCACCATCTTCGAGCGGCGGAACGCATCCAGCCCCTGGCGGCCCAGCTCGCGGCCCATGCCGGACATTTTCCAGCCGCCGAACGGCAGCGCATCGTTGTCGATCAGCGGGTTATTCACCCAGACCATGCCCGCTTCCAGGCGGTCCGCCGCCTCCATGGCTTCCGCCAGGTCAGTGGAGAACAGCGAGGCGCCCAGGCCGAAGGGCGAGTCGTTGGCCAGGCGCACGGCCTCGTCAAAGTCCTTCACCTTGCAGATCGCCGCCACCGGGCCGAAGCATTCCTCATGGAAGATCGCCATGGCCGGAGTGACGTCGGTGAGGATGGTCGGCTCGTAGTACCAGCCCACCGGGAATTGCGCCGGGATGCGCCCGCCGCAGACCAGCGTGGCACCCTTGGCGATGGCGTCGTCCACCAGGCGGATGACCTTGGCGCGCGCCGCCTCGCTGACCATCGGGCCGATCTCGGAGCGCTCCAGGCCATGGCCTATACGCAGCGCACGGGTGCGTTCGGCGAAACGCGCGACGAACTCATCATGCACTTCGTCGACCACATAGAAGCGCTCGGCCGAGGTGCAGATCTGCCCGCTCAGGTGGAAGGCTGCGGTCACTGCGCCGGCCGCCGCGACTTCCAGTGGCGCATGGCGGGAGATGATCATCGGGTCGCTGCCGCCTGCCTCGATCACCGCCGGTTTCATCCGTTCGGCGCAGGCCACGGCCACGGCCTTGCCGGCGGCGACGCTACCGGTAAAGGCCACGGCGTGGGTGCGTTCGGACTGCACCAGGCGTTGTGCGGTGCCGGCATCACCCGGTACGCAACTGACCATCCCGGCTGGCAGCACCTTGAAGTGCTCCATGAATTTCAGCGTGCACAGCGTGGTGCTTTCCGCCGGCTTGACGATGCAGGCGTTGCCGGCGGCCAGCGAAGCGGCCAGCGTCCAGCACATCAGCAGGATCGGGAAGTTGAACGGCATGATGTGCACGCTGACGCCATAGGGCTCGTAGCGCACATGCTGGAACGAGCCGAGCTGGGTGGTGCCGGCCACCTTGCCCGCTTCATCGCGGGCCATCTCGGCGTAGTAGCGGAAGATCGGCGCGCAGTTGGCCAGCTCGCCCATGGCCTCGGGGAACGGCTTGCCCATCTCCAGCGTCATCAGCCGCGCCACTTCGCGCTGGGTCGCCTGGTCGGTCTCGATGGCATTGGCCAACTGGTGCAGGATCGCCGCGCGGGATTTCGCGTCGACGCGCTTCCACTCGCGCTGGGCGGCGTTGGCGGCATCGATGGCGGCGTCCACGTCCTCCGCATCGCACAGGGCAATCTGGCCCACGGGCGTGAGGTCGGCGGGGTTGAAGATGTCGCGTCGGCGCTGCGTGGTCACGCTTTGGTAGTGAGGGCCGATGAAACGCAGGGGCACGTCGCTGTGGAAGTCGGTCATGGAATGCTCCGCAGGGATTCGGAAGAAGCCAAGCGCTGGGCGATCACGTCGCTCTCCAGCGGCTGGCGCCAATTCGGCAGATGGGCGTCGAGCAGCGCTGCCAGCGGGCGCAATTGCTCGCTGTCGAGCGCGCGCTGGAACAGCCGCAGGACGCGTGGCAGGTGCTTGAGGTAGCCGTGCTTGCCATCACGCTTCGCCAGGCGCACGAAAATGCCCAGCACCTTGGCGTGGCGCTGCGCGGCGAGCACCTGGAAATCAGCCATGAAGCGCCGGCCGTCCACTTCCGGGCGCTGGCTGAGGTAATGACTGAGCAGAGTCACGCGCAGTGTTTCGGGAATGTCGCGGCGCGCGTCTTCGAGCAGGGACATGAGGTCGTAGGCCGGTGCACCGAACAGGGCGTCCTGGAAATCCAGCAGTCCACATGCCGCGACACCCGCCCTGCCCTCCAGCAGCATCAGGTTGTCGACGTGGTAGTCGCGCAGAACCAGCACCTCCCGGCGCAGGGACACAGCGCGCCAGAGTGCGGCGAATTCCGCCAGATAACGCTCGCGTATCTGCGCAGCGGACGTCTCGCCCACCAGCAGCGGTGCATACCAGTCGATGAACAGGGCGGCCTCGTCCGCCAGCTTCTGCCCGTCATACGCCGGCACGCCTTCCGCGCCCTGGGGGCCGGCGCGGTGCAGGCGCACCAGGGCTTCCACGGCGAGGCGATACAGCGCTACCTCGTCGTGGCCGGCGGCCAACAACCGGGTGTAGGTGGCGTCGCCGAAGTCCTCGATCAGCGCCAGACCCAGCTCGCGGTCGGCAGCCAGCACATTCGGCGCCGAAAGCCCGCAGTCGCGCAGCAACTGCGCCACCCGCAGGTACGGCGCCAGCGGCTCGGCGCCGGGCGGCGAATCCATCAGCAGCAGGCCCTTGCCGTCGACGCGGAAATAGCGTCGCGCCGAGGCATCCGCCGGCAGCGCCGTGATTGGCGCGGCGGCCAGGCCGCTACCGGCGAGGAAGGTCTCGCGGGCGGCGGCGCGGGTGGTTTCGCAAGGCAGGTTCATGGCATCACCGGATCATGTAGACCTTCTTGATGGTCTCGTGCACGGTGCACACGCCCTTCCAGTCCTTGGGGAAGAAGGCCGCGGTGTCCGGCTCGATCTCGATTACCTCGCCGGACTCGTGCACGTAGGTGCAGCGGCCTTCGAGGAAGTGGCAGAACTCGTCGCTGGTCACATGGCAGAACCACTTGCCCGGCGTGCAGTGCCAGATGCCGCATTCGGACTGGCCTTCGGGGCCCTTGTGCAGGACCACGCCACTGACGTGGGACTCGCCCTCGAGCATGGTCGGGATCACGCCCCAGTCCTTGAGTTCGGTGACTTGCAGTGGGCGATGGATAACGGGGGTCTTCATGTCTTTCTCCAACAATGGCCACCCTCTCGGGCGGCCGGTTAAGGCGTAGGGCGAATAACCGTTTGCGGTTATCCGCCGACAGGTTCGGCGCAAGGTCGATGGCGGATAACGCTTGAGGCGTTATGCGCCCTACGAACTGCGGTGGCCGCCTGCACAGGCGGCCGGCTATGGCGTAGGGCGAATAGCCGCTTGCGGTTATCCGCCGATGGGTTCGGCGCAAATCTCGAGGGCAGATAACGCTTGGGGCGTTATGCGCCCTACGGGTTCAGGCCAGCATGTAGAGGTTGCGAAGCGTGGTGTGCACGGTGCACTCGCCAGTCCAGCCGGCGGGGAACAGCACCAGGGTGTCGGGCTCGACCTCGATCACCTCGCCTTCGTCCGAGCGGTAGGTGGCGCGCCCAGCAACGAAGTGGCAGAGCTCGTCGCGCGGGATCGACAGCCGCCAGCGGCCGGGGGTGCAGACCCACAGGCCGGTCTCGGGGCTGTTGTTCGGACCCTTGAACAGCAGGCGGCCGCTGGAGTGCGAGACACCTTCGAGGGCGTCGGACTGCACGCCCCAGTCCACCAGGTCGTCGTAGTCACGTGCGCCGCGGATGTGCGGCGCACTGGCCGCACCATTGAAGAAGGGGCCCTTGAACTCAGGCATGGTTCACCGCCTTGCCCTGGACGAGCTGGTCGAGAATCCGTGCGGCATCTTCCGGCCCCTTGCGCGAGCGCATGTAGTCGCTGGTACGCGCCAGTCGCCCCTGCATCAACTCGTCGCCCAACAGTTGAGCGATGTTGCGCGCCAGGTCTTCCTCGCTCCAGTCGTAGCGGTCCATGCGCAGGCCATGACCACTTTCCTGGGCACGCATGGCATTGTCGTGGCCGTCCCAGACGTAGGGCATGACGATCGCCGGTTTGCCGAAGAACAGGCACTCGGTGAAGCTGTTGTTGCCGCCGTGGTGGATCACCCCGTCGACCTGAGCGATCACCGAGGGCTGCGGGTACCAGTTGGAAACGATCACGTTGTCCGGCAGGTCGGTGTACTTCTCCACGTGCTCGCCGACATTGAACAGCGCGCGGTACGGCAACTTGCCGATGGTGGTGACCAGGCGCTTGAGCAGGTCGACGTCGCCCGAGCCCAGGCTGCCGAAGCTGACGTAGAGCAGCGGCTTGTCGTTGTGCGCCTTGAACTGCGGAATCTCGTAGGGCTTGTCGCTGCGCACGCAGCCCTGCAGGTAGTGGAACTGCCGCGCCGGCAGCGCATGGCGGCGCTGGAACTTCACCGGGTCCGGATAGAGCAGCAGGTTCATGTAGGGCGACTCCTCGAAGAAGGTGCCCAGCGGGTAAGGCCGCTCGCCGCACTCGGCGAGGAAGTCGTTGAAGTCGGCGTGAATCGGCGCGATCACTTCCTCGAAGCGTTTCTGGAAGCGCGCGTGGCCCTCCTTGTCTTCCACGCTCATGCCCGACAGGTACGGCGGGATGTCCGGGTCGTGCACTTCGTTCTCCGAACAGGAGATGATCCGCACCCACGGCTTGCCGTAATGCTTGATGGCCGGGAAGAGGATCACGTTGTCCACGCAGATCAGGTCCGGCTTGATCTTGTCGAGGATCGCCGGCAGCTCCTTCTGCGCCCACTTGGAGGTGGAGACGATGGCCTCCCAGCACTCCTTCACGTAGTTGTCGAGCTGGTCGATCGGCGCCTTGCGGAAGTTCGGGATGTGGCCGTTGATGAAATCGGTCCAGTAGCGCGCCATCTCCTCCGCCGGCATCGGCTCGGACATGTTCACGTAGTGCTCCTCGAAGCCGTAGGCCGAGTACACCCCGGTCATCCCCGGATCGGTGAGGAACACCGCCTTGTGCCCCAGCGCCTCGCAGGCCTGGGCAATACCCACGGAGTTCAGGGCCGGGCCGTAGGCGGCCTCGGGGAAGAAGGCGATGACCTTGCGTTCACTACTCATGGTGCTCTCCTGTCAGTCTTGTTCTTAGCCGTTCAGTGAGTCAGCACGCGGCCATGCCGCGCATCCCAGCCCAGGCGCACCGGCATGCCGGCGGCCAGGCGCAAGAAGTCGTAGTCCGAGGACGGCACGCGGACGATCAGCGGCTTGCTGGACAGCGCCGTGTTCACGTGCAGGTTGGTGTCCAGGCCGTGGTAGGCGACCTCCGCCACCTCGCCATGGATCTGGTTGTCGGTGGCCGGCGTGGCGTCGGTGAGCACGCGCAGGCGTTCCGGGCGCAGCGCCAGGGTCACGCTCTCGGGGCTGGACTCGGCAGTAGTCTCGATGTTCAGCACCTGGTCGCCCGCCTGCAGGCGATTGGTGCCCAGGCGACGACCCTCGATCAGGTTGCTGACGCCAATGAAATCGGCGACGAAACGGCTGCCCGGGTTCTCGTAGAGTTCGCTGGGGCTGCCGCACTGGCAGACCTTGCCGTCACGCAGCACGGCCATGCGGTCGGACATCACCAGGGCTTCTTCCTGGTCGTGGGTGACCATGATGAAAGTGATGCCGCTCTCGTGCTGCAGGCGCTTGAGTTCCAGCTGCATCTTCTCGCGCAGCTTCTTGTCCAGCGCGCCGAGCGGTTCGTCCAGCAGCAGCACGCGCGGGCGCTTGACCAGCGCGCGGGCCAGGGCGACACGCTGGCGCTGGCCGCCGGAAAGCTGGTCCGGGCGACGGTTGGCCAGTGCGCCGAGCTGCGCAGTTTCCAGCACTGCATCGACGCGCTGGCGGATCTCGCCGGCGGGCAACTTCTCCATCTCCAGGCCGTAGGCGATGTTGCTGCGCACGGTCATGTTGGGGAATAGCGCGTAGGACTGGAACATCAGGTTCAGCGGGCGCTTGTTCGGCGGTAGCGGCGAGATGTCCTGGCCGCCCAGGTAGATGGCGCCGGAGCTGGGCGTCTCGAAGCCGGCGATCATCCGCATCAGCGTGGTCTTGCCGCAACCGGAGGGGCCGAGCAGCGCGAAGAACTCATTCTCGCGGATCGCCAGGGATACCTGGTCCACCGCCGTCAGGCCCTCGCCATAGGATTTGCTGACCTGGTCCAGCACCAGCAGGTCGGAAGACTTAGTCATGGGCTTTGGGCACCTTGTTCAGACGTTGGGAGGCGAACAGCGCGGTGAAGCTGACCAGCATCACCAGGGTGGCAAGGGCGTTGATTTCCGGGGTCACGCCGAAGCGGATCATCGAGTAGATCTGCATCGGCAGCGTGGTGGAGGCGCTGCCGGAGCCGGAGTTGAAGAAGGCGATGATGAATTCGTCCACCGACAGGGTGAACGCCAGCAATCCACCGGCCAGCACGCCGGGGAAGATCGCCGGCAGCAGCACCCGGCGCGCGGTGGTGAACCAGCCGGCACCGAGGTCGATGGACGCTTCGAGGATCGAATAGTCGAAGTGCTTGAGGCGCGTGCGCACCACCGCGCAGACGAAGGCGATGTTGAACACCACATGGCTGAGGATGATCGAGTGCAGCCCCAGGCTCATCTTCAGCAGGTTGAAGAAGCTCAACAGCGCAATAGCCAGGACGATGTCGGGGATGATCATTGGCGCCATCAGCAGGGTGTCGGCGATGTTGCTGCCTTTCTTGCCGCCGCTGCGCGCGCGCATTTCCACGCCCAGCGCGAGCAAGGTGCCAAGCACGCAGGCGATGAAGGTGGAGGTCAGTGCGACGATCAGGGTGTTCAGCGCCGCGTGCTGGATCGACGCGTTGGCCAGCAGCTTGGCGTACCACTTCAGCGATGCGCCGCCCCACGCGGTGGGCAGGCCGCTGGCGTTGAACGACAGCAGGATCAGCACCAGGATCGGTACATAGAGGAAGGCGTACACCAGCCACAGGTGCGTGCCGAGGGCGATGCCGGACGGATTACGCATGGCGTTCGCCCTCCGCGCCCTGGGCCCGGCGCGAGACCATGGCCTGGATGAATAACAGCAGCAGCATGATGCCGATCAGGAAGAAGCTCAGCGCCGCGCCGAACGGCCAGTCCCGCGCGGTGAGGAACTGCGCGTAGATCAGGTTGCCGACCATCTGCACCTGCTTGCCGCCCAGCAGGTCGGCGGTGATGAAGTTGCCGATCGACAGGACGAAGACGAACACCGCGCCGGCGGCCACGCCGGGCACCGACAGCGGCAGGATCACCCGGCGGAAGGTGGTCCAGCCGGAGGCGCCGAGATCACGCGAGGCCTCCCAGAGTTCGTTGTCGATGCGCGACAGCGAGCTGTAGATGGCGAGGATGACGAAGGGGATGTAGTTGTAGACCAGCCCGAGCACCACGGTGGCGTCGGTGTACAACAGGTTGATCGGCTCACCGCTGTAGCCCAGCAGGTTGAACAGCCGATTGAGCAGGCCTTCGCGGTTGAGCAGGACGATCCAGGCATAGGTGCGGATCAGGTAGTTGCTCCAGAACGGCAGCATCACCAGGAACAGGTACACCGCCTGCCGGCGCGGCGTGGTGCGGGTAATGGCGTAAGCCGCCGGGTAACCGATGAGCACCGCGAAGAGCATGGCCAGGCCGGCGATCTTCGCCGAGCGCAGGAGGATATCGAGGTACAGCGGGTCCACCGCGCGGCGGTAGTTTTCCCAGGTAAACACATAGTCGATGCCACCATAGGCACCGCGCTCGAGGAAGCTGTAGACCAGCACCAGCAGGCACGGCAGCAACAGGAACAGGGCCAGCCAGCCCAGACCGGGCGCGAGCAGCCAGGCCGACAATTTGCGGTCGGCGGATAAAGCGGTCATGCGTAGTTCCCCCAACCCCACGCCAGGCGGGGTGCTTCAGGGTGGTTGTCTTCGGTGCGATTCTTCGCTGAATCACCGGGGCGCCATCGCAGCGCCCCGTTGGCGCGACTTATTGCGCAGCCATGATTTCCGTTACCGCGCGGGTATAGGCCTTCTGCGTCGAACCGCCTACGTCACGCAGCTGCTGTTGCTTCACCAGCTCGGCCGGTGTGGTGGTGAGGTTGGGATACTTGGCCAGCAGGTCCGGCTTCAGGGTCGCCATCGCCGCCTGGTTGGGCACCTTGTAGAGGATGTTCTCGGCAACCCAGGCGTGGTTCGCCGGCTCCAGCATGTAGTTGATGAAGCGGTAGGCGGCGTCGGGGTTCTTCGAGCTCTTCAGCACGACCATGGTGTCCACCCAGAGGTCGGAACCTTCCTTGGGCACGACGAACTTGATCGCGTCGTTGGCCTGGGTACCGTAGTTGCACCAGCCGTCCCAGGCGTGGGCCATCAGCGCCTCGCCCGAAGCCAGCTTGGAGTAGAAGGTGGTGTCATCGAAGGACAGCAGGCGCTTCTTGGTGGCGATCAGCTGGTCGCGCACCGCGTTGATCTGGTCCGGGTTGCCGTCGTTGACCGACCAGCCGTTGGCCAGGAAGCCGGCGCCGAGCAGCCAGCGGTCGGTGGCGAGCATGGTGGTCTTGCCCTTGAGGGCGTCGGAAGGCTTGAGCAGGTCGCTCCAGCTGGAGGGCGCCGGGCTGACCTTGTCCGAGCGGTAGCAGATACCGGTGGTACCCCAGGTGTAGGGCACGGAGAAGTGGTTGCCCGGGTCGTATTCGAGCTTCTGCGCCTCGGGGTAGAGATTCTTCAGGTTCGGCACCTTGGCCGGATCGATGTCGGCGAGCAGGCCCTGCTTGTGCAGGATCTCGGCGAAGGGAGAAGAGACGAACACCACGTCGTAGCCTTCGCCGCCGGAGGCCATGAGCTTGCCCATGATCTCTTCGTTGGTGGCGTGGAGCGACTTGTCGGCTTCGAGGCCAGTCGCCTTCTGGAACTTCTCCAGGTTATCCGGGGCCATGTAGCCGTCCCAGATGGAGATCACCAGATCCTTGGCGCTGGCCGTGGTCGCGGACAGCGTGAGCGCGAGGGTCGCCCCTGCGTAGAGCATGGTCTTCAGCTTCATCTTGCGCACCTGACGATTGGTTGTTGTTGTGTCGACGGCAGCGGAACGAAAAGCGTACTACATGTCTTTTTTTCAAAATAAAAACCGAACCGCTGGCGAAGTCAACAATTTCCTACAACCATTTCCCACATTCTTGTTGGACCACCCTCGCTGTGGCATAAGGGTTCGCCCCGCGACCACCAGCCCGCCGGGGCCTGCCGGAGAGAAGCCGCTTGAACAAGGACACCGAGAAAAAACCCCGCACCAACCACCTGGAGCTGGCCCGGCGGATCATCGAGCACGCCCAGGACAGCGGCCTCGGGGATGGCGACGGGCTGTCCGAGCAGCAACTGGCGCGCACCTTCGGCGTCTCGCGCACACTGATCCGCGCCGGCCTGGACCTGTTGCTGGAGCAGCAACTGGTCGCCCACGAGCCGGGCAAGGGCTACCGTCTCGCCGCCGACCCCGCCGCCCAGGTGCTTGGCCCCGCCCTGCCCCAGGCCGAGGAACAGGCGCTGGCCGCCTCGGTGCTGCGTGACCGCATGGCCGGAAGGCTCGGCAACAGCCTCAGCGCCAGCGAGCTGATGCGTCGCTACGACATCGGCCGCGCCGCTGCGCAGAAGGTGCTCGCGCAGCTCAGCGAGGATCAGGTACTGGAGCGCGGCGCCGGGCAGAGCTGGTCGTTCCGCCCGTTGCTGAACAACCTCGCGGCGCTGGAAGACAGCCTGCGCTATCGCCTCATTCTCGAGCCCGAAGCCCTCCTGGCCCCAGGCTTCGACCCGGACCTGGCGCGCCTTGCCCTGCTGCGCGGCGCCATGGAGGAACTGCTGGGCGCACCCATCGAACGCTTCGACGTGGCGCAGTTCCGCGAACTGGACATCGGCTTCCACGAGCTGATCGCCCAGGCCTGCAGTAATCGCTTCGTCGCTGATGCCCTGCTGCAGCACCAGCGCCTGCGCCGCCTGCCCAACCTGCTGCCGATGGTCAGCGTGCACCGCCTGCAGGAAGCGCTGCGCGAGCACCTGCGGATCATCGAGCAGATCGAGCGCGGCCAGCTGGAAGTCGCCGCCGACCTGATGCGCCTGCACCTGCGGCTGTCCTTCGCGCAGCGTCCGCAGACCGCCAACCGCGGGATTCCACAGTCATTCGGCGGGACGCGCCGCTAAGTATTTTTCACTCACGGTGTTTTTTTTAACGAAAAAATGCAGTATCAGTTTCACCCAGTGCCCGTGAGCAACACCCGGATGTGCCCATGACGCAAAGAACAAGAACCATCGCCTTCTTCCCCGAGGCCAGCTTCGGCGCCGCGCTGAACTGCATCGGCATCGCCCAGGCCCTGCGCGAACTCGGCGCACGCCCGGTGTTCATCTGCCATGCGCACTTCCAGGGCATCTTTGCCGAGTACGGGTTCGCCGAGTACCCGCTACAACTGGACTCGCCACTCTCCGCCGCCGATCACCAGCACTACTGGGAGCGCTTCATCGAGCGCAACGTGCCCTACTTCGACCAACCGCCCCTGGCGCAGATCGACAGCTACGTGGCGCCGGCCTGGGAAGCCATCATCGACACCGCCATCGAGTCGGAAAAGCCGCTGCAGCAGCTGCTTGCCCGGCTCAAGCCGGACGCCATCGTGCTGGACAACGTGGTCACCTTCCCCGCTATCACCGCCGCCGGCTGCCCCTGGGTGCGCATGGTCTCCTGTGCGGAAACCGAACTGCCCGACGCCGCCGTGCCGCCCTACCTGTCCGGCGCCAGCAGCAGCGATGCGCAGGCCTGCACGAGCTTCCGCGAACACTACCTGCAGGCAACCAGACCAGCCCATGAGCGCTTTGCCCGCTTCCTCGCCGAATGCGGCCACCCGGCCCTGCCCGCCGGCCAGTTCCTCGAGGACTCGCCCTGGCTGAACCTGCTGCTGTCGCCGACGCCGGTGCGCTACGAGCGCAAGACCCCCCTGCCGGCCGAGCGCTACCTGTACCTCGATGGCTGCGTACGCAGCGAGGCACCGTACATTGCGCCGCAGTTCCCCCGGCATGACGACGCACCGCTGATCTATGTGAGCTTCGGCAGCCTGGGCGCTGCCGACGTGGCGATGATGCGCCGCTTGATCGACGCCGTGGCGCAACTGCCCTACCGCTTCCTGATCAACGTCGGCGCCTACCGCGAGCATTACGACACGGTGCCGGACAACGTCTACCTCGACAGCTGGTACCCACAGCCGGCGGTGCTCCGCGAGTGCCAGTTGTTCATCCACCACGGCGGCAACAACAGCTTCTGCGAAGCGCTGTACTTCGGCTTGCCATCGGTGATCATCCCCTACTGCTGGGACGGCCACGACAACGCCCGGCGTGCCGAGGAAGTCGGCGTGGCGCGCTACCTGCCACGCTTCGAGAACCCGCTGGCGGCGCTGCCCACTGCCCTCGCCGAACTGCTTGCGGACACAGCCATGCAGCAACGCCTGGCCGCCGTGCGCGAACAGATGCAGGCATCGCGTGGCACCGAGACAGCCGCACGGGCGATCCTGGCAGTCTGTGCCGACTGAGGGTGGCAATGGCACCTTCGAAGCGCCGCGCATTGGCTCTCTGCAAGGCACCGCCGCGTCCGTAAGCTGGGCTGCAGCAACCTGGAGCCCGGCATGACCGCCTTCGATGACCAGCCGAGCCTGCTCGGCGAAAACCTGCAATTGCGCCCACTGCGCGCCGATGATTTCGAGGCACTGTTCGCCGCCGCCGGCTCGCCGGAAACCTGGGCCGGCCACCCTGCGAAGGACCGCTATCGCCGCGAAGTCTTCGAGCCCTACTTCCAGTTCCTGGTGCAGGCTGGCGGCTGCCTGCTGATCCTCGACCGGGCAAGCGGCAAGGCCATTGGCTGCTCGCGCTATTACCCGGTGCCGGACCAGCCGGACGACATCGGCATCGGCTTCACCTTCATCAACCACCGCTACTGGGGCGGCGCGACCAACCGCGAGCTGAAGACACTGATGCTCGGCCACGCCTTCGGGCACTTCGAGCGCGTCTGGTTCCACATCGCGCCGAGCAATATCCGCTCGCAGAAAGGTACTGCGAAGCTGGGGGCAGTACTGGCCTACGAGGCCACGCTGGACCTCTCCGGCACGCCCGCGCAATGGCTGTGCTACGCACTGCCGCGCGAGCGCTGGGCAAGCGTCGCGGCCAGCTAGGCGAGCCAGCGGAGCCGGCTCGCCCAGTTGGCCGAGGTCAGACCCGCTCGATGGACGGCAGCGTCCACTGCCCGGCCACCACCGGCTGCTCCGGCCCGTAGATCCGCAGGATGACGTTGAACGGCCCCTGCCGCGTCGACGGCAGCCAGTTCGGCTGCTCTGCCGTCGCCGGAGCATCGGCCTGGATGTAC
Source organism: Pseudomonas sp. GD03903 (assembly GCF_029840045.1). NCBI lineage: Bacteria > Pseudomonadati > Pseudomonadota > Gammaproteobacteria > Pseudomonadales > Pseudomonadaceae > Pseudomonas > Pseudomonas sp. GD03903. Next base: position 106,214 of record NZ_JAOCBT010000019.1, read on the forward strand.
AGCGTCACCCCGCCGTCGGCATCGCGCACCAGCGGGTCACGGCTGCTCAGGCAGTAACGCTGGATCGGATTGTCGACCAGTTGTCGGTCAGGCAGGTCGTACAGGGTCAGCGACCAGAATTCCCTGGCTGGCGGCAACTGGCCGGGAGCGAAACGCAGGCGATAGCGCTGCCCGCCCTGCAACGGCTGTTGCCTGCTGTCCTTGCGGCTGCCCAGGTAGATCGCCTCTTCCACGCTATTGCCATAGATGCCGCTGGCCGCCGCCGCGGCGCGGCTCAGGTAGTCGTTGTGCATCGCGGCGCGGGTGCCGAACAGGCCGGCGGATGAGCGCAGCGTGGCGCCCTTGGCCTTCAGCTCCTCGACGCCCTGCTGGATGCCGGCGGCCAGCGCCTGGCGCTGGGCCGGGCTCAGCGCCTCGGGGTTGAACATGAGCCCAGCACCGATACCGGCGCCAGCGAAACGCTGGCGCAGCTCCACCTCGCTCGGGTCCGTCGGGCAGAACGCGAGGATCTGGTTCAGGTGCGCAATGAATCCCGCGCCGAGATCGCGCGGCAGCTCCCAGGGCAACCATTGCACCGCTGGCGCGGCAGCCGGCGCCGAGCCGCCAGCGAACTCATGCAGCGGGCGCAGACGGTACTGTTGCTGGAGTTCGCGCACCGCCGGCAGGTCGGCGGCGCTGCGCAGTCCGGTGCGGCCCAGGAGCATGGCGATCTGCGTTTCACTGCGCAGCACCTGGCGGATGCCGGCGGGCGTCGCGCCGTTCCAGTCGGGCCCGGCAATCAGGTAGTCGCCCGCCTCGCGGCCGGTGCTGAGCACGCCGACATAGCCGAAGTTGAAGGTGTACTGGTCCACCAACTGGTGCACGTAGTAACGATCCTCGGCCACCGCCGGTACGCTGAGTACCCAGGGCTCGGCGCGCAGGTCGAGCCAGGCCCAGGAGTACGGCGTGTCGTTGTTGGGCGTCACCACGTCGCGGTTCTTCGGGGTGAAGAGTTCGCTGTAGTGACGGAATACGCCGAAGCCGCCGACGTACTCGGGCGAGGCGGAATCGAGCGCCTGCTTCTGCATCGTCTGGTAGTGCATCAGCATCGGGTAGGCATAGATCCATGCCTGGCGAACGATATCCTGGAACGCCACGGGGTCACTTTCCAGCGCGACGGGGGCGGCCAGCAACCAGCTCGGCACGCAGCCCAGGCCGAAGCCGAGCGCACCGCTGGCGCCGAGGAAACGGCGGCGGGTGAGAGTCGCGGACATGGCTTACTCCTGGCTGGAAACGGGCTGAACGGCCGGCGGCTGGTAGTCGCCCTTGAGGGCCTTTGCCTGCGGCAGGTACATGCGCAGGATCAGGTTGAACGCTCCCTGCGGCGCCGGCAGCCAGTTGTCGCTGCTGCTCGGCCGGGCATGCTGGATGTTCAGGGTCAGGCCACCATCGGCATCCTTCTTCAGGTTGCTCGCGCTGTTGATGGCGTAGCGGTTCAGCTCATTGGCAGAAAGCATCTGGGTCTTGCCGTCGTAGAGCGTGACCGACCAGAAGGCATCCACGGGCGGCAACTCGCCGGGCGCGAAATGCAGGGTGTAGGACCGGCTGCCATCGAGCGCCTGGCCGCTGGCATCGACGCGCGTGAGCGGGTACATCGCCTCCGCCGGATCGTTGGCGTAGATGTACTTCCAGGCGACCGCCGCCCGCGTCAGGTCGTCGTTGCCGTAGTGGCCGATGTTGATCGGCGAGTTCTGCCAGCCATTGACCGGTGCAGCGAAACGCTCGGTGGCGGCGCGAATCTTCTCTCGCCCGGCCTCGGCGCCCTGCTCCACCGCCTGGGCGATATCCGCCGGCAATTGCCGAGCATCGAACGGCTTGCCGGTGCCCACGCCGATCTGCGCGAACTGTTTCAGGCGCTCCTGCTCCTCGGCACTCCAGGCATGCCAGGCGGAGAGGCCGTTGAAGTCGATGAATGCGTTCTCCGCCGGGCCTTCCTTGGTTGGCAGATACGCCGGCACCTCGATCTTGTGCGGCAGCAGCGTGGGCTTGGTGCTGCGCAGCTTGTAGCCGTCCATCACGGCCTTGGCGGCGTCGAGGTCGGCTTCGCCGTCAACCGCGGTGCGGCCGAGCAGGAAGACGATACGGCTGGGCGAGCGAATCACCTTGCCGTGGAAACCCTCAGGCGCCTGGCCATCCCAGTCGGGGCCGGCGATCAGGAAGCTGCCGGCCGCCCGCCCGGTGGCGCGGGTGCCGATGTAGTCGAGGTTGTTGGTACGCATGTCGATCAGCTGGAAGCTGTAGTAACGCTGCGGCACCGCCGGTACGTCGAGAACCACCGGGTGCTCGCGCAGATCGAGCAGCGCGTAGGAGTAAAGCGTGTCGTTGTTCGGCGAGACCACGGTGCGGTCTTCCGGGCCGAGCAGCGTGGTCTTGTTGTAGAGGTAATTGACCGGCAGCTTGGCGGCGATGGCTTGCAGGGTCTTGCCGTGCTCGGCCGTGGCGAAGGCAAACAGGTAGGCCTGCTCGGCCAGCTCGCGGGCGTCTTGCGCAGTGGGCGCGGCGGCCCAGGCATGACCGGCGAACAGCGGCAGGATGGCGAGTGCAGGCAGCCAATGACGCATGGGAGTTCCTCGTTCTTCTTGTTGGACCGCCCGGCCATGCGGCGCCGACAGCGGGTGCTGGAGCAGAGTGCGACATCTCCGGCTGGCGCTGGTTAGCGCCAGCGGACAAAAAGCGATCAGGGCGCCCCCGAGCCTGGCGGCCAGCGCAGAAACGACAACGCCACCCCGGCCTTGCCGGGATGGCGCTGTAGCCCCGGCCACAGTGGCCGGGGGGTGAGCGCAAGGTTACTTGGCCCAGCGACGCAGGTCGGATGGAGTGTAGTCGCTCATCTTGGCGCGCTGCCCGGTCTTCAGGGCGCTGTTCTCTTCGTTCATCAGGCCATTGACGAAGTAACGCCCGCTGATCAGGTCGTAGGCCGCTGCCAGCGCCTCGTAGGTGAACTGCTTGTCGTAGTAGGGCATGGCGTGGGACTGGTAGTTGCGCCAAAGCTCGCCACGGCTGTCGTAGAGCTCACCGAGCAGGATGTTCCAGCTGTCCTCGTCAAGGTAGTAGCGGCGCTTGCTGTAGACATGCCGCGCGCCGGGCTTGAGGGTTGCCTCGACGACCCAGACGCGATGCTTCTCGAAGCGCATCAGGTCCGGATTGAGGTGGCCGGTCTTGAGGATGTCGGCATATTTCACCGAACGATCGTAGAGGCGGAAACTGTTGTAGGGGACGAGCAGCTCCTGCTTGCCCACCAGTTTCCAGTCGTAACGGTCCGGTGCGCCATTGAAACCATCGAGGCTGTCGGCGGTGACCATGCCATCGCTGTAGCGCGCACTGTTGTCATAGGCAATCAGCGGCGCCCGGCGTACCCGGCGCTGGCCAGGGATGTACTGCCAGGCCGCGCGCGGCTCGGCAACCTGGTCCATCGGCTCGTGGGTCAGCACCGCTTCGCCGGAAAGCCGGGCCGGCTCCAGCACACGGGTCTTGAACATGAAGAGCAGGTTGGCGTCCTTCGGCAGGTCGTCGACGGTCTCCGCGTAGTTCATCTCGGTCTGCGAGCGGACCAGGCTGTAGACGCCATTCTCCTTCACGTTGGCCGAACTGAACGTGCGCTCCAGGCTGCCGCCACGGTAGCGCGTGATGTGGTTCCAGATCGCCTCGACGCCCGCCTTGGGCAGCGGGAATGGCACGCCACGATGGTAATTCAGCACGCCGTTGCCGCCGTCGGCGAGCTTGCTCTGCTCGACGTTTTTGCGGGTCTCGGCGTTGATCTCGTCGGGCAGCCGGGCGCTGCGGTGGCTTGGGTAGACGTTGATCTTGTAGGTGTTGGGATAGCGCTTGAGCATCGCCTGCTCACCGGGGCTGAGCCACTGGCTGTACTGCGCGGCGTTGGCCGGAGTGACGGTGAACAACGGCTTTTCGGCGGCGTAGGGGTCGGCATAACCGCCCTTGGCGTCAACCTGCCCGGCGTCGGGCTTGAGGCCGCCGGTCCAGGCCGGAATGCTGCCGTCGGCGTTGCCGGCCTTCTCGGCACCGACCGGCGTCAGGCTGTTGCCGAGGTCGGCCGGGGTGGTGGCATGGGCGCAGAACGCCAGGCCCATGGCCAGCGCCAGGGCAGAAAATTTCACGAAATGCATGGTGCGGTTCCTCAGAAGTCGACCTTGGCGCTGACGCTGTAGAAGTCGCGGTCGTCGAGCGTGCTGTACTTGTTGGAGCCGAAGAAGCTGTTGTAGCCGAACTCCAGGCTGTAATCGTTGAGGTAGTTGAAGGCCAGCGACAGGCCGGCCGCCATCTGCCCCTCCTGGAACGGGCCGCCCGGATCGTAGGAGTAACCCTCGACGTCGTGGCGGAAGTTCAGGCTGGGCAGCATGTTCACACCCGGCAGCACATCGCTGTACTCCAGGCCGGCGCGCAGGCGATAGCCCCAGGACCAGGGCGTGGTGAATCCGTCATCGGTGCAGTAGCGGTTGGTCACGCCGCTGGCCACGGTGTTGCACTGCGTGCCGTTGAGCGGCGCGCTGCGGCCGAAGGCGGAGTTGCGCCCCAGGCGCTCGTCGCCGACATCGCCCACGTGCACCACGCCCGCCTCGCCGAGCAGGGTCAGGCGGGTGGCACCGAGGACGTTGTCGACGATCTGGGTGGCGGAGGCGGTCATCTGCCAGACCGGCTTGCGCACCCAACCGTCCAGGGTCTGGCCGGTGGTGGTGGCGCTGGCCGGAATCCCCTCGATGGCCGAACTGCCGGATGGTCCGGTGATCATCGCCACGTTCATGTCGGGGCCGTTGTAGGCCACCGGCATGTTCGGCCGGTAGCTCAGCTCCGCTGCCAGCGAGGTGCCCCAGCCGGGCAGCGCACCGTTGATGCTCATGCCGTAGAGGTGGATGTTCTCCGGGAAGGCAGCGGCGTAAACCGGCCCCTGTACGCGGCCGATGGGGAAGCTGCCGGGCTTGCTGGCGTCGCGCGCGGTGAGCTGCAGGTAAGGCAGGCGCGCGTGGTAATTGACGTAGTAGAACGCCGCCTCGGCATCGTTCAGCGAGCTGATCAGCGTACGCAGGGCAACGCCCCACTGGCCCTGGTCGGACGGGTCCTGGTCGTCGCCGTGGGACGCATACAGGCCGCTGGCCTGCATCTGCGCGTCGGTCTGCACCTGGCTCAGGTACAGCGGGCCGCAACCGGGCTGGATGGCGTCGCTGGTGGCGAAGAAGGTGCCGCAGCCGTCGAGCACGCTGGGCCGCCAGTTGTACTGGTAGAAGCCCTCCAGGTTCACCTTGTCGGTCAGGCCGAGGTTGAACGAGAGCATTTCGACCGGCAACTGGCCTTCCTTGATGTCCACGCCGGGCTTGTTGAAGGCGCTGTAGTCCAGCGGGTTGATCACGTTGATGCCGTTCTGGATCAGCACCGCCTCGCCCCAGGACATCACCTGCTTGCCGAGTTTCAGGTTCAGCGGGTGTTCGGCGACGTCGAAGTCCTTCCACACATAGGCATCGAGCGTGTCGAAGCCATGGAAGCGCGCCAGGGTCGGCCAGCCGTCGTCGTCGAAGTCCTTGAAGCGGCCATCGCCGGTCTCGTAGGCGTGGTCGTACCAGTACTTGAAGCGAACGAAGGCGCCCTGCCCGTCGCCCTCCAGGCTGAAATCGGTAAGGCCCTTGAACATCTGCGAGATCGGATCGCCCTTCTTGAAGTTCAGGCGGTTGTCGTCGGCGCTCACGCTGGTGCCATCGGCATTGCCGATGTGCTGCGCCTGGAGGGCGTTGGCGTGGGTCATCAGATGGCGATCGGGGTCCTGCGCCGACCAGCTCGCCCCCAGGCTGAGGGTGGTCTTGGTCGACAGGTTCCAGTCGTCGTTCAGCTCAAAGGTGGTGGCCTGCGCGTCGAACGCGCCAGCGACCGCGAGGGCAAGCAGGAGAGGTCTGGCGATGCAGTGCTGGCGCCGCCCCATGTATGTATGGGGAGCGGGGGCCAGATGGATTCTTGTCATTATTGGCTCCGGATGGGTGGTACCGCCGCTCAACCATGAGGGGGACGAGCACGGCGACCACAAGCCGGGGCCGACAATTTTCGATCATGTCGAGTATTGGCCGAGACGGAACTGCTTGGGCGTGACCCCAAAACGCTTGCGGAAGGCGCGGATGAAGTTGCCGCTCTGCCGGTAGCCGATACGCTCGGCGATGCGTTCGATCGGCTGGTCGGAAGAGCGCAGCCAGATGCGCGCCAGGTTCAGGCCGTCGCCATTGCCGGTCTGCGCCGCATCACCCCATTGGCGCCGCAGGCTCTGGTAGAGGAACTCGTTGGCTCCCGCCAACGGCGTCGCCAGCAGTGCCGTGGGCAGCAGCAGGAAGGGCGAAGGCGCCACCCGCCAGGGCACGCCCCACTCGCCCAGCGTCGTCGTGCAGCGTTGTTGCGCAGCGATGCCGACTTCCTGGCACACCAGCGCCGCCGGCAGCCCGACGCGCCGGGCAATATTGCGGATCAGGGTCAGCACCGCGGCATCCAGGCCGAAGTGATGCAGGTCATCGCGGACCAGTTGCAGGGTCAGGCGTGTGACGTCGCCCTCTTCCTCCAGGCGCGCTTGCACGCAGTTGGTCACCGTCGGCAGGTATTGGCAGAACGCAGCCAGGCTGGTGCCCAGGTCCGGGGCGGAGTCCAGCAGGATGTTCAAGCCCTGCAGGCAATGGGTCGCCATGCTGTTGAGCAGCTCGCAGCCGAACAGCGGATTGCCGCTGGCGCGCTCGCACTCGCTCCACAGGCGCTCCACCTGTTCCGCCGGGATGCGCGCCCGATGGTCCGCCAGTTGCGCTTCGGCAATGCCAGCGCGCAGGCGCAATTCTGCGGCGCACAGCCCGACGCGGGCGGCGTGCAGGAGGATGGTACTGGCGAAGGCGCTGGAAGCGAAAAGCAAGGGCGACATGGTGCGGGTTCCGGCTCGACGGGCTGTTTACTAGACCAGCCACCTCTGCTATCCATCAAATTCATTCGACTCAACACTTCTATGCGTAGGACGCATCATGGAACTCAGACAGCTCCGCCACCTGGCCGCCCTCGCGGACTTCCAGAACTACCAGCGCGCCGCCGACGCCATAGGTCTCAGCCAGTCGGCGCTGAGCCGCAGCATCCAGTCCCTGGAGCGCGACCTCGACTGCCTGCTGGTGGACCGCCAGAGCCGCGACTTCCGCCTGACCGGCCAGGGCGAACTGGTGCTGCAGCATGCGCGGCGCCTGCTCGCCGGTACCCGTTCGCTGCGCAACGAACTGCAGCAGTACAACGGCCTGGATGCCGGCGAGCTGCGTTTTGGCTGCGGGCCTTATCCGGCGCAACTGCTGGTGCCCGAAGCCATGGCTGACTTCATCCGCGCCCACCCGGCTGTCCATGTCGGCTTCCTGATGGGCGACTGGGAACAGATGGCGCAGTTGCTCAAGGAAGAACAGGTGGAATTCTTCGTCGGCGACGCCCGCGAATTCGCCGGCGACCCTGATTACCAGGTGCGCTGGATGGAATTCCGCCCCGGGCGCTTCTTCTGCCGCTCCGGCCATCCGCTGGCGGCCGCTGAGCATCTGCAACTGGCCGACCTGCTCGACTACCCGCGCGTGGGTACGCGCATTCCGCCACCGCTGCGCAAGGTGCTGGCCGAAGTGATCGGCGAGCGCGACTTCCACATGAACATCGAATGCGCACAGTTCGCGGCGATCCTGCATATCGTCGCGCGTTCCGACGCGGTCGGCCTCGCGGCGGTGGAGGCGCTGCACGCGCCGGTGCAGCGCGGCGAAGTCGCCTTGCTGCAGATCGCCGACATTCCCCAGGACCGCACCGAGCTGCGCCTGCACTACGGTATCGTCAGCCGTGCCGGCTTCGGCCTGTCGCCAGCGGCGCAAGCCATGATCGAGGCCATCTTCGCGGCGGATGAGCGCCTGCCGCGCGTGCTCGGACGGGCCATTGCGCCCTAGCAACCTGCGTACGTGAGCACACTCGCCGCGCCTCCCTTGTCGCTGCCAGGCGCAATGCGTATGGTCGTCCGCCAGCCCCGCCGAGTCATGGTCCGCAATGAGCCCAGCTGCCGCCCCTCCGTCCAACGCCTTCTACGCCCCGACGCTACTGCCGGCCGTGGAAGAGCTGCTGGCGCGCGGTATTGCCGCCGCGGAGCTGGAAGCCTGCATGCGCCGGCCCCTGCTGGAGTTGCGCACGCCGCTGGTGCGCGTGCCGCTGTTCCTCTCCCGGCGCTTCTGGGACCTCGCCGAGCGAGCCAGCGGCGAAACCGCCATCGGCCTGCTGGCGGGCAAGCGCTTCGTGTCGACCCTGACCAACGGCCTGACCTACCTGTTCGACGTGGCACCGACCCTGGAAGCCGCCTGCACCTACTTCGCCGAGTACTTTCCCTACTTCAACGGATCACTGCGCGTCGAACTGCGCGCCCAGGGTGAGCAGGTTGCCCTGGTTCTCTCCGAGTGCGGTGCCCTGCTGTCCGGTCGGCAGAGCCGCGAGTACACCGTGGTCGGCATCTGCAGCCTGCTGCGGCGCAAGCTGCTGGCCAGCGGCGTTGCCCAGGACGCGCTGCTCGGCATCCAGTTGCCCGGCCACGCGCCAGCACACGCCGAGCTCTACGCACAGGCCCTGCGCGCGCCCCTGCACTGGCGCAGCGATACCACCGAGGTCGTGCTGCACCTGCAACCGGCGCTGTTTCGCCAGCCGCTGTCGCCGGCCAACCCCGAGCTGGAGGCGATCCTGGTCGGCATCGTCGAGGCCGCGCGCGGGCAGACCCAGCGAACCCTGCTCGACGAAGCCACCGAGCATATCGCCAGCACCCTGGCGGAAGGCGCGAGCTTCCAGTCCTTCTGCAGGACGCGCCACCTGACCGAGCGCACCGCCGCACGCCGGCTGCTCAGCCAGGGCTGGCGCTACAGCGAGCTGCTCGACGAGCAGCGCCGCTACAAGGCGCTCGACCTGCTGGGTGTCGCCGAGCTGTCGCTGGCACAGATCACCGACCAGCTCGGCTACGGCGACCTGCAGAGTTTCTCCCGCGCCTTCGGCCGCTGGTACGACAGCAGCCCGGGGGCCTGGCGCGAAGCTCAGCTGCGCTGAACCTTCACGGCCAAGCCCGGTGGCGGCAGCGCAAGCGGGTTGCCACGCAACCTTGCGCTACGCTGGCAGACGTACTGGCGGATTGCCTTCCCGCAGCGCATATGGTTAGGTTCCGCGACCCCGAACAACTTCGTCGAGCACGCCAGGTGCAGGCGGGAACCCCGCCGCGCATTCACCCCGCCGACCGTGCTCGACTCCCTTGGCTGCACCTTCCCTGACGCGAGCCCATGGTCACCACTGTCATCCTCAGCATGCTCTGCGTGCACCTGTTGTGTTTCTGCGTGATGTTCCTGCTGATCAGCACACGGCTGAATGGCAAGAAAATGGGCATGGAAGTCTTCGCCCTGGGCAATTTCCTGCTGGGCATGGCGTACATCCTGCAGTTGCTCGGCGGACCGGCGAACGGCACGGCGATGAGTATCGTCAATCACACGCTGACGCTCTGCGCTCCGTTCGCCTACGTGCTGGGCGCCATGCGCTTCTTCGACCGCCCGACCCGGGTGTGGCGCCCCTTGCTGGCACTGGCGGCGCTCTACACGGCGCTGCAACTGGTGGTGCAAGCGACACTCGGGACCGAGGCACGTCATGCGCTACTGGCAGGCTCGTGCGCCCTGCTCTTCCTGCTCATGACGCTGGCCGTGCTGTACGCCCGGCGAACCGTCGCCCGGGACCTGCGCGTCGAGATGATCGTCTGCGCCATCCTGATCGGCGGCATCTGCGCGCTGAACGCCGCCAAACTGCTGATGATTGTCCAGGGAGGGCTGGCCGCCCTTGACATGAACAGCGGCTTCCAGAAGGTCTTCTACATCTACATGTCGTTCCTCGGCACCGTGCTTCCTCCCTGCGCCGTCTGGCTGGTGCTGCGCCGCCTCACGGACGAACTGCGGACCATGGCGGCCCACGACCCGCTCACCCAACTGCTGAACCGGCGCGGGCTGATCGAGGGGCTGGAAGGGCATTTCCGTTCCCGCATCGCCGGGCCCGCCTACCTGCTGATCGTGGATATCGATCACTTCAAGCAGATCAACGATAGCCACGGCCACAAGGTGGGCGATCTGGTGCTCTGCCACGTCGCCAATATCCTCAAGGCCACTGCGCGCAAGGGCGATCTGACCTGCCGGCTCGGCGGCGAGGAGTTCGTGCTTGTCGGCCTCAATACCAACAGGGCTGGCGCCGTGCAACTGGCCGAGCGCACCCGTGCCGCGATCGAGCACAGCGAGGTACCTGGCGCCCACCCGGATCATCCGATCCGCTGCAGCGTAACCATCGGGGTCTCGGAAGAGTTCAGCAGCACACAGGCTCTCGATGCCTGCATGCAGCAGGCGGATGCCGCGCTCTATCGGGGCAAGACGGCCGGGCGTAACCGCGTCGAGTGCGCCAGCGCACAGGAGGCCCAGGGCGCCAGGACATGACCAGCCGCCGCCCGACCGCAGGCCGCCACGACAGAAGGCGGCCTAGGCCGAACATGGAACTGCGCGTCAGGGCGAAATGAACTGGCGAACCGCCTGGATCGTCTGCGCCGGCGCTTCTTCCATCAGCCAGTGCCCGGCACCCGGCACCACCACTTCGGTGACGTTGTCGGCGGCATTGCGCATGACGATGGCTTCGTTGGCGCCGAAGGACTTCTCGCCGCCGACGGCGAGCACCGGCATCGTCAGGCGAGTCTTGTTCGACGTTTCATTGTCCACGGCATCCTGGCGAATGCTGCGGAACTGCAGGAAGGCCGCGTGCATCGCCCCAGGGCGGGCGTAGAGCTTGGCGTAGTGTTGGCGAGTCGCCTCGTCGACCTTGCGCGGGTCGCCGGCGAACTCGTTCCAGAAGCGGTCCAGGTAGATGCGTTCGCGCCCTGCCACCAGCCGCTCCATATCCGGTCCGCCAAAGTCGAAGTGCCAGAGCAGCGGGGAACGGACGATTTCATTCCACGGCGGAATTCCGGGTACCGGAGCGTCCATGACCACCAGGCGCTCGGTCTGCTGCGGATAACGCGCCGCATAGGCGTAGGCCACCATGGTGCCGATATCGTGGCCGACCACCACCGAATGCTCGATACCCAGCGACGCCAGCACCGCGCGGATATCGCCGGCCTGGCTCTTCTTGTCGTAACCACCGGCCGGGATCGATGACAAGCCCATGCCACGCAGGTCCGGCACCACCACGGTGTGGTCCCTGGCGAGATCCGTGGCCAGTGGCGCCCACATGTCGCCGGTATCGCCAAACCCGTGCAGCAGCACCACCGCCGGCCCACTTCCGCCAACGCGCACGTGAATGGTGCCACCGTCCACGGCGACCTCCTGTGTGCGGAAGGCGGCCGGGAATGCCACCACCCCTGCCTGGGCGGGGATGCTCAGAGTCAACAGCAGAGAAGCGGCCAGCAGAATGCGGATCATCATGTTCTCTCCAGGGGTATCGACTGGAGGAGCGTAGTCCGGTTTGCCAATCCCATGCGGGCTCGCCCTGCCGGTTCGGTGTCAGGCCGGCGGACAACAGGCGATCGACCAGCGCGTCCAGGCAAGACTACGGCGGATCGATGGCACTCAGCGATGGATCGGAGAAACTGATCCTCGGCGTCAATCTGAGGGTATTCGCCTGCACACTCGCCATCCTCATGACTGTCGCTGCCGTGGCCATGGATCACCGGCAGCGACTGGCCGGGGCGTCCGTACCAGGCTGAAGCCTGGCCGCACATACTGCCGCCTGGACGGATTCAACTTGCCAATCGAGAACCCGCGAGGACCACAGACAAACGGCTCGCTTGAAGCCGGTGCCTGACTCCAGCCTGAGGCGGGCAATATCATCGGTGCAAATGCCACTTCCGCTGGAACCTTCACGAGGGCAGGCTTTCGCATGTCGGTGCACGGAGGGCGTGGGGGCCAGACGCCACGGGTTACCTGCAAAGCCTGTAGTCGGTAGACTCCACGTCCTGCCACCGAGAGAAATCACCACTGACGAGGGATCGTTCATGTCTGCAAAGTCTCTTCTGCGCATCGGCGCGCTCGGCTTCGGCCTCACCGCACTCGCCGGGTGCTCCCACTACTTCCAGAGCATCCCGGACATCATGGCGGCAAGTGACTGGGAAGGACGGCCCCTGCAGGAGGCCATCGATACCTTCGGCAAGCCCACCGATGTCGTTAAGGATGAGCAGAACAACTCGGTTGCCCGCTGGATCTACAGTGAACAATTCACCCGTACGCAGGGCTATAACGAACTGTCAGCCGGCCCGACAGCCGGGAGCGTGATGGTTACGCCGCACTCCTACCAGGAGTCCTACGGCAAGGAATGCCGTCTGGAGTTAACCTTCAATTCGCAGAACGTCATTACCGATTTCAAGACCTGGAAAAGCGTGGGCGACGCCTGTAACTCCTACTCGTTCTCCTACCCGAAAAAGTAGCCGCACGCCCCGGATAGCCGGGAGCCCGCACCCCACTTGCATGGGGTACGGGCCAGCGGATTCAGCGCTTTTCCTGCAGTGAAACAAGTCCTCGTCGAGGCCTGGCTATCAACGCTTCCAGCGTCGCCGCACCTAGTCAATACGCTTGACCACGCCATCCGGGTAATAGGCGATCTGCAGGGTCCGACGCAGCCCCATCAAGTGACCTTCCCCATACCAGGTGATGTTGTCCTGGCGCAGGGTCATGCCATCGTTTCCATACTCGTACTCACCGCCGTTGGAGGTGCTGAAGGCGAAGCGTTGATCGTCCAGGCGCCTGATCTGGTAGCGCGTGCCGGGCAACGGCATCTGCTCCTTGGCCCGTTTGAGGTAGGCCGGCGCCAGCTCGGAGAACAGCTCGCGGGCTTTGCCCTGGTACTGGGCGGACGTCAGGCCGGGAGTCTGCTGGAGCTTTTCGGCGATCAGCGTGAAGTACTCGGCATCGGTGCGCGCCAGGGCCATGCGCACTGCCATGACTTCGCCCAGACGACGCGGATCGACCTGCAGCTTGCCATCGGCCGTCTTCTGCGCAGCGACGAAGTCCTGGCTGTTGGCCTGGATCAGCGGTGCTGTCGCCAGGAACGCGGCGCAGGCGATCTCCTGGGCCTGGTGATTGCCGTTGACCAGCAGCGCGGTCACCCCGCCCTTCTGTTTCAGGGTCTCGGCGATCTCACCACTGGCACTGACGAAGCGGTCGACATCGGCCTGCTTCAGCTCGCCACGGGCCAGCCCGCAGATGTGCTGCATCACTGCCGGGTTGCGCTTGCCGTCCACCAGCGGCGACATGCTGAAGACCGCATTGCGGATTACCGGCAGCGCAGGATACTCGAGGGTACCGAGGGCCTGGTCCTTCACCTGGGTACTGCTGGCGTTGCGCGCACTGTCATTGCAGCCGACCAGCAGGCAAAGCGGCAACAGGCTGGCGACCAGCCACTTGCTGGAAATGCTCATGATTCATTCCTCACTCGAGATGGGCTGAGCCGCGCTGGCGGCGAGTTCGACGACGACCCGGCGGTTACTCGCCAGGCACTGGATCAACTGCTCCCGCGGTGCATCCGGGCAGCTCACCAGCGGCTCGGCGGCACCGACCCCACGCACCTGCATCAGCCCTGCCGGTACGCCCAGCGCGGCCAGGTAATCGCGGACCGCTTCGGCGCGGCGTCGCGAGAGGTCGAGATTGTGGGCGCGCGAGCCAAGGCGGTCGGAGTGCCCGGTAACCGCGATGCGTTGCGGCTGTGCACGGCGAATCTGCGCAGCCAGGCGATCCAGGTTGCCGCGACCGGCAGCGCTCAGGTCCGCCCGGTCGAAGGCGAAGCTGGCATCGGCGGACAGCGTTACCTGCTGCACCGACGGGGCAGGCTGGACAACAGGACTGGCCGCCGGCTTGAGCTGATCCAGGCAATTGGCCGGCGAGAACAGGAAGCTCTGGGCTTGCAGGTCCTTGTCGAACAGCACCTTGTACTGGCAGACCAGATCGGCCTGGCCGGCACGGCGGAAGCGCAGGATGTAGTCCCATTCGCGAACGGCGAACATCCCTTCATGGAAGTGCGGTGCGCCGATCAGCTCGTAGAGCTGCGCCTTGCTCATGCCCGGCTGGATCTTCGCCAGGTTTTCAAGATTCGCGTAGCTGCCCTGCGGACGGTAGGACTCGCTGACGGCAGGGAATCTGGGTTCGCTGCTGTGGCCTTGATCATCCACCTGGCTGAGCGAGCCGCAGGCTGACAGCAGCAGCCCCGCACACGAGAGGGTCAGCAGGCGCAGCACGACGGAATTGAACGTATTCATGTTGATCTCCTGGAACTGGCCCGGCCGTAGCCGGGCCTGGATGGAAAGACTCACCACTGGTAACCGACGCCGACGGCAACGCCGGTTTCACCCTGGCTGGTGGTGCTGCCCTGCAGCTTGGTGACCCACTTGCCGTTGTCGGAAATTTTCGACACGCCCACTGCCAGCGCTCCCTGGCCGCGGAAGTTGCCCAGCCCGACGTTGGTCATGCTCGCGCCGGGCGAGTACGGCTGTGGCAGGGTCGCCATGGCCATGGCGCCGGCGATGCCCGAGCTGAGGATGTCGTCCTGTTTCTTCAGGTCGTGACGCAGCGCGTTGTAGCGGGAGTCGGTGTAGTCGTAGAACTGGTTGGAGATGTCGCCCATGCTCTTGTTCAACTGGCCGAGGTTCACCGCATCGGTCGACGCAGTCCCGGCGGCGACGTTGGTGATCTGCCGCTCGGCCCCGACGCTGCCGACCGACACACTGTTGTCGCGCTCGGCCACCGAGTTGGCGCCGATGGCCACCGAGTTGCGCCCCCTGGCCTTGGCGTTGGAGCCCACCGCCGTGCTGTTGTCGGCCAGCGCTTCGGCGCCGGCACCGCCGGCCACCGAGTCGGCGCCGGCCGCCTTCGGCTTGGGCAGGTGGCTGCTGTTGTTCACCTGGAACATGCCGTCGGTACCGTTCTGCACGTTGCTCACGTCGCCTTCGACATGGGTCACCCGGTTGTCGAGGTTGTTGACATTGGTGGTGACGTTGGCGACTTCGGTGTTGACGTTGTGGATGGAGTCGTCGGTGTACTGCTTGGACTCCGTCACGGCGCCATCGAGTTGGCGCAGGTTGACCGCATCGGTGGCCTCCTTGCCGTCGGCGACGTTGCTGAGGGTACGGGTTTCGCCGGTTGCGGCGTTGCCCACCGAGACAGTGCCAACGCTGGCGTTCTCCGCGTTGGAGTACTTGCCGGTGTAGCTTTCCGCGCCGCGACCGCCGTCGCTGGCCCCTTGCCCGAGGGCGACGCTGCCGTCGGCCGAAGCGCTGGCGCCGTCGCCCATGGCCATGGCGCCCTTGCCGCTGGCCTGGGCGTTCGGCCCTACGGCCACTGAGTCGGCACCGCTGGCGACCGAGTCGGCCTTGCTCGAGTTGGCGTGGAAGTACTTGATGCCCCCGCCATTGTTGATGTTGCTGATGCTGCCCTCGACGGTGGTGACGCGGCCGTCGATGTTGGTGACCTGGGCGTTGGTCTCGTTGAGCTGGGACATGTTCACCGCATCGCTGTCGTTCTCGCCGCGAGCAACGTTGGTGATTTTGGTGCCGCCAGTCCTGGTGACGCTGTTGTAGGTGGCTCCACCCATGGTCACGCTGTTGTAGTTGATGCTGCCATCGCCATTCAGGTCGTACTTGACCGAGCCTTCGGTAGCGGCGCCCGATACCTGCTTGAGCTGGGCGACGTTCACCGCATCGGTATCGTCGGCACCAGCCGCCAACCCGGTCACGCGGCGCTCGCCGATATTCACTTCGCCCGTGGCCGTGCCTCCTACCAGGTAGGCCTGGTGGCCAAGGGTGCTGCCATCGGCGACGGAGCCAGCGCCCAGGGCGACGCTGCCGTCATGGCTGGAAACTGCGCCCATGCCGATGGCCACCGAATCCACGCCCGTGGCGGAAGAGTCGACACCGGTGGAGTTGGCATGGAAGTACTTGGTGCCGGTGCTGTAGATGTTCTCGACGTGGTCGCCGAGGTTGGTCACGTCACCTTGCAGGGTGGTGACATCGCCCTCCACGTTGGTCACACGGCCATCGAGGTTGGTGATGTGGGTGGTGTTGGCGTCCACCTGCTGATTGGTCTCGTGCAGCTGCGAACCATTGATCGCATCCGTGGAGGTGGCCGTGATCGAACCCGCCGCCACGTTGGTCAGCACTTGCGCCGCGCCCGGTGCGTAGGCATCGCCACCGGCGGCGATCAACGACAGCTGGTCGGTCCCGGTACGCTGCACCGGCCCCACCGTGCCGTTGCTGATGTTGGTGTTGAAGTTGCTGATATCGGTGGTGTTCTGCTCCACCTGCTGATTGGTCGCGTTCAGCTGTGAGCCGTTGATCGCGTCGGTGGAGCCGGCGCTGACATCGCCCGGCGCCACGTTGGTGATCTTCTGATTGCCGGCATCGATACCGACCGTGGTCACGCTCGGGCCGCCAATGATGGTCAGGCCGTCATTGCTGATCGTGGTGTTGCCGGTGGTCACCGAGTCGAACAGCGGGTTGTCGGCCATCTGCAACTGCAGGTTGCCGTCGGCATCCACCTCGGTTTTCAGGTTCGAGCCAGAGTAGGTGCCGCCAGTGGTGGCAGCCCCTTCGATAACGAAGGTGTCGCCCAGTTTCTTGTCCACTGCACCGGAGTTGCCGACGAAGGTGATCGGCGTGTTGGCCAGGTCGTTGAGCTGCGCGACGTTGACCGCATCGCTGTTGTTTACGCCATTGGCCACGTTGGTGATGGTGGTGCCGCCGGTGTGCGTGCTGTTGTCGTAGCTGTCACCACCGAGGCTGATGCTGTTGTGGGTGCTGTTGTCGTACATCACCGCATCGGCGGTAGCACTACCGACCACGCCTTTGAGCTGCGCGACGTTGACCGCATCGCTGTCCTGGGTGCCGGCGGCGAGGCTGGTGATCTGGCGGAACTTGCCGGTAGCGGCGTCGCCGACGGCAATCGCCCCCAGGGTGCTGGTGGTGGCGCCAATCGCGGCTGCCTGCGCCTGGCTGGCACCACCGGGAACAAATCCGGGCACCCCGGCCGATGTCCCGGCCACCGAACCCGAACCCAGCGCAACGCTGTCCTGGGCCAGTGCCTGCGCTGCGGTCCCGAGAGCCAGCGCATTCTGCTTGCTGGCTATGGCGTTGTTGCCGATCGCTACCGAATCCACGGCGATCGCCTGGGTGCCGGTAGCAGCGCCCGCGGCATCGGTGCCGACGTTGCCGATGGCCAGGGAGTTGGTGCCATCGATCTTGTTGTTCAGGCCGATGCGGCCCCCGTTCACGTACAGCTCGTTGCCCAGGGTCAGGGAGTTGGTGCCATCGCTCTGGGTACCGGTTCCGTAGAAGAGCACCCGGCCGGTCTGGGTGGACTTGTCGGAGGATTTGCAATTGCTGTTGTTGCCGTCGTACTTCCAGCCCTGGTCGCCGCTTACGCCGGTGTCGTGGACAAACACGCAGCCTGAGTCGGTGCTGT
The DNA here is from genome assembly GCF_029840045.1 of Pseudomonas sp. GD03903. Classification (NCBI taxonomy): domain Bacteria; kingdom Pseudomonadati; phylum Pseudomonadota; class Gammaproteobacteria; order Pseudomonadales; family Pseudomonadaceae; genus Pseudomonas; species Pseudomonas sp. GD03903. The sequence continues at coordinate 123,721 of NZ_JAOCBT010000019.1, forward strand.
CGTTGACGTAGATACCGGCGTTACCGGCGATACCTTTCTCATAGGCCGAGCCGCCGGCAGCGAAGGCGTCGCCGAAGAAGAGGCCGCCCAGGGCGCCCAGTCCGAGGACCGCCAGCGCGCGGCCGCCCTTGCCCGATTTTCGGGCGAACTCACAGGCCACGCACCAGCAATGCTGTGCTCTCGACCAGACGAGACGATAAATCCTGTTCACGAGGGAACTCCTTCCAGGGACGGGCCCTGGCATGGGTAGGGGAAATCAGCGAGAAGAAAGTTCCAGGGCGCGGCTGGACTGGATCAGCAGCTGGCGCTCCATGGCCGCTGGGCGCGATTGCCCCAGGGCCAGTTGGTAGGTGCGCAGGGCGCCCTGGTGGTCCTGGCGGACGTAGTCGAGGTAGGCGCCGGCGAACAATCCGGCTTCACTGCGCAGGTCGCGCTTGACGGCCTCGGGAGCCTGCAGGGCATCGATCTCGGCGAACACCGCGGCACTGTCGGTCTTGCCCAGGTAGAGAGCGACCAGCGCACTTTGCTGTGGCGTGACCGGTTTGATAGCGCGGGCGAGCTTCTGCACCCGCGCCTTGGCCGCCTCAGGCTTGAGCCCGCTGTCACTGGCGCCACGCGCGCCAAGCCAGAGGCTCCACAGCCCGGCATAGGCCTTCACCTGCGGGCTGGGCGAGCGCTTCTGCAGATCGGCAAAGGCCCTCTGGGCCTGGTCGAACCGTCCCAGCGCGGTCAGGTTCACCGCCGACGGCACGGCGATGACCGCTGCCTGATCGCTGTCCTTGAGCGCATCGTAGAACTGCCGGGCGCGCATATGGCGGCCGTTGGCGTCTTCCAGGAAGGCCTGCTCGGCCAGCGCACGGGTACCGCCCTGCCCTTTGGCTCCGGCTTCGCGGAGCAAAGCCTGGGCAGCGGCGAGATCGCCTTCGAGCAATTGTTGATGGGCCAGCATCACCAGCGGCTGGGCAGGTTTCTGCGGCGTCGCCACTGGTGCGGCCAGGGCAGAACCGCTGGCGATCAGCAGGGCAATGGCAAGCGTTGAGAGTGCGCCAGCACGGCGCTGGGCATTGGTTTTCGAGCTGGACTTCATGGTGGCAACTCCGGAAGTGATCGGGTTGCGCACATGCTAGGAAGGCCGGGGTCGGAGCGAACTCAGAGTCCTTCAGGCAGCGCCATCAGACTTCTTCGATAGTCACTCCAGGCTGGCCATGAGCAGTTCGAGTTCGAGGGTAACGGTGACGTCATCGCCTTCGCTCGCATAGCTGAAACGCCCGTTGAGATGCTCGGCGAGCCGCTCGGCGTGACAGCGATCGATGATGCTCTGCGGAGCCATCCGGCCGTGAATTGTCAGCTGAGCGCCAAGCCGTCCATGCTCCCGCGCGGACATGCCCAGGCGCAGGGTGACTGGTGTGTCGCTGTCCGCCTGGACCAGAGCCAGGGCGCTCGCCATCCATTCGGAAAACACTTTCACGTCGAGCCAGACCCGGTCGACATCGATGTCGGGGGCACCGAAGAGGCTCGCTGGCTGCCCGGCCAGGCAACGCCCGATCAAGGCGCGCAACTCACAGGCCACCGGCATCGAAGGCACCTGACCATCCTCCAGGTTGCAGATGCGCCGAAGCCGCGCCAGACGCGCGGTCAGGTCCGCCAGGCCGGGGGTAGCCGGATGCAATCCCATGCCCTCCAGGCGCCCGGCCAGTTCGGAGAGCGATGACAGGTAGAACTCGCTGCGTTGGCGCAGGCGCGCCTCGGCGCCGAGCGCCCGGTCACGCAGTTCGATCAGATGCTCTTCGCTGGAGGTGATGTCCTGCAGTCCGCCGAGCATGCCCGCCGGCTGACCGCTGGAATCACGATAAGGCACCATCCAGTAATGCAGCACGCGCGGCACGCCGAATATCTCGACCCGATTGGTTATGGCAATGGGCACGCCATCGTTGACCAGTCGCCGAAACGCCTCGGGAATCGTCTTGCGTACTGCGGGCGGAAACCAGCGCGCATCGGCAAGCCCCGAATTCAACGCCTCTTCCGCGGTGATGTGGTAGTAATCGAGAAAGCGCTGGTTGCAGAACAGCAACCTGCCATCAATGGTGCGCACGAACATCGGATTCGGCGCGGCATCCACCCGGCCGCGCAACATGCCCAGTTCCAGGGGCAGAGCCTCTGCCGAAAGAGCGCCGACATGGCTCTCCTGCCCCGCCACCAGGCCATTGCGCCGCGCGATTTCGGCCAGCTCCACACTGGAGCCCACATGCAGTTTCTCCAGCAAATGGCCCTTGTAGGTGCTCACCGTCTTGAAGCTGATCCGTAACTGTTCAGCTATGCGCAGATTGGTGTGGCCCTCGGCGATCAGCTGCAGTACCGCCAGTTCGCGGGGCGTCAGGCTCGCAAGCTCTCCGCCATTCCCCGGCTGCATGTATTCCCGTGCGAAGTGGGCGCGGCCGGCCAGGACGTCGGCGATGGCCTTGCGCAGGCCGGCGAGGTCTTCGTCCTTGCTGACGAAACCGCTGGCGCCGGCCTGGAAGCACAACGGCGCAAAATGCGCCGGGTTCTGCCGGCTATACACCAGCAGCTTCTGCAATGGATCGCGTGCGCGCAGCCGGCGCAACAGATCGAGGCCGCCCGCCCCCGGCAGCGCCATCTCGAGGATGACCAGCCCTGGTCGGTGCTCGCGGGCAAGCAGGAGCGCCGAAGGCACGTCGGTCGCCTCGGCGACGCTGGCGAGGCCCATGCTCTCCAGCAGGTCGCGCAATGCGCTGCGCACGATGGTTGTCGGGTCGACAAGGAGCACCGTGATCATTCCCTACCTCCGTCCTGACGCGTCCTTCGACAGATGAGCATAGGCGAGCGCCACGATTGGCAACCCAGCATCGCTGGGCAGCCCCGGAAACGGCCAGTGCAGGGAGCAGCCGTTCACTCAAGCGCGCCTGCTTTCACCGGCGTCCGGGGCAGCCGGTTCGACGCCAGCAGGCGCTGTCAGCCCCTGAAACCCGCCACTCCATGGAGGTGTCTGGGCGCATCAGTCCGGTACCTGCTGGTCGAAGTGCGGCAGGCTGGAGTCAATGGCCACCCAGGGCTGCGCGGAGGCGCACCACAGGTGCAGATTCGGCGCGATGCTCGCAGGGTCCGCCAGCGTGCCGGCCTTGACCGCCAGCATGCCCGGCAGGGCCGCCATTTCGGTGTACAGCGGCGAACCGCAGTGGCTGCAGAAGAACCGACGCACCGGCATACCGCTGCCACCGCGGACCCGGTAGCTGGCGAGGGTCAGCCCATCTACCTGGAACCCCTCGGCCGCTAGCATGACGTTGACTGAAAAAGCACTACCGGACTGTTTCTGGCAATCGCTGCAGTGGCAGACGGCGGTCATGCTGGGACGCTGGGAGCTGGAATAACGAACGCTGCCGCACAGGCAGTTACCCTGGATAGTGCTCATGAGTGCTCTCGTGGATTGCAAGGGGTGATAGTGGCGTTGCGGCAGGAATCCCACTCCCGGGCCTGCACTGCCGTGGCCTGGAAGGTCTTGCGTGCGCGCAGCAGGAGTGGGCACGCCAGTGCGCAGGCAGCAAGCGTGACCATCAGAATGGAGTAGCGAATGGCGCCAGGGTCGGCCAGTACGTAGTCGGTGATAATGCCTATAGCCAAGGGGCCTATGCCGACACCGAGCAGGTTGAGCGCACCGGTGAACAGCGCGATGAACTGCCCGCGCATGGGCGCGGGAGCGATCTCGACGATCAGTGCCGGACCGATGCCGAACAGGCAGACCCACAAGGCTGCGGAAAGCGCCAGGAACGGCAAGGCCAATGCGCCGCTGGGCGCCAGCAGCAGCGGTGTGGCGCATAGCGGCAGCAGCAGGCTGGCGATGATCGCCACACGCAGATTGCCATTGGCCACCCCATGCCGGCGCCAGTATTCGCCCAGCCAGCTGGCGGCGATCACGCCCAGCGGTGAGCTGACGCACATGACCAGTCCCATCGCCATGCCGGCTTCGGCATAGCTCCAGGCAAACTCGCGGACCAGGTAAGTGGGAACCCAGGCACCGCTTCCATACACGGCGGCGTTGTAGAAGCCGATGCCGGCGACGACCGCCACGAAGGTGCGGCGGTTGGCGCGCAGGAAAGCCAGCACCTCTGCCAGTGGCACACCCGGCACCCGCGGCGCCGGCATGCCCCCTGCCCCGCGCTCACGTCGCGGCTCCGGTACGCCGAACATCAGTACCAACACAACCAGGCCTGGCAGCCCGATCGACATCAGCGTGCTCTGCCAGGGTTGCAGAGCGCCAATCAGGGGAAGGCTCAGGGGATGGGCGTTGAAGTAGCCGAGCACCAGGCCGGTGGCGAGCAGGCCAGCGCCGACGCCGACTGGCCCGCCGGCGCCAAACATGCCGAGCGCGCGCCCACGACGTTCCGCAGCGAACAGATCGCTGAGCAGCGATACGGCACCGGGCAGCAAAACCGCCTCCCCCACAGCCACCCCGACTCGCGCCAGGAGCAGATGCCAGAACTGCGTGGCCAGCCCGCTGGCAGCCGTGGCCAGGCACCACAGGCCGATACCGACGATGATCACCCGGCGGCGGTTGCCGCGGTCGATCAAGCGCGCGATCGGCAAGCCGGCCAGCGAGTAGAAGGCAGCGAAGGTGAAGCCGTGCAGCAGCCCCATCCAGGCGTCGTTGACCTGAAGTGACTGCTGGATCGGGCCGACCAGCAGGCTGAGAACCTGTCGGTCCATGATCGAGAAAACATAAGCGAGCACCAGCACACCGAGCGCGTAATTGGCTCTGCGTCGACTGGGTAAGGTGCACGCGCGGTAGGGGGTATCCGTCGTCTGGATAGTCGTTGTGCTGGACATCGACGCTTCGCCTCGCTGGCTTGTTCTTGTAGTCGAGGCCGGGCGGCAGGCCGCCGCCGCGGCGTTGGGTCAGCTCGCTGCCGGGGTCATGGCGGGCTGCTGCCAGAGGTTGTTGTCCTGCCAGAAATTTTCCTTGCGCCAGTGAGCCGGCAACTCCGCTCCGGTGCGCTGGATGACGCCACCGATCAATTGCTTGAGCTGTTGCGCCTGATCGCCGGTCAGCGTCTCCAGGGCGCCGATCTCTGCTGCCTTGGCGCAGGCAAGCCACTGGATAGCCAGTTGCCGACCTCGCTCGGTGAACAGCACGCGCTGGTCCTGCAGCGTCAGCAGATCCTTTTCCTGCCAGGCCTGCAGCTGTGCATCCGACAGCGCCTTGCCGGTGAACTCGAAGACGCGGCGCAGCTCATCGAGCGTCCGCCCTTCGCTGAAGCTGAGAATGCCCAGCAGCTCGAAGTCCTGATCCTCCACCCCCATCGTCTTCAGCAGTTCGCGGATCGGCAATTGCAGCTGGTAGTAGGCACGCCCGAGGAGGAATCCAAGCCAGCTTTCGCCGTAGGTCACGCTCGGCGTGTCGGCAGCGGTGGCTGGCAACAGGCGTCGATAACTGCCGCCATGAAACACCAGGGGAGCCTTGTCGAAGCGATCGAATGCGAGCACCTCGCCCACCAGGATGATGTGGTCGCCCCCTTCGTACTGATAAGTCGTCCTGCACTGAAAACGCGCTGCGCAGCCAGCGAGCAGCGGAATATCAGCGGGCCCGCGTTGCACCTCGAGCTCAGCGAACTTGTCGCCGCCGCTCCTGGCGAAGCGGTTGGACAGGGGCTCCTGATCAGTGGCGAGGATATGCACGGCAAAGTAGGCGCCGTCAGTGAAGGCCGACGCAGAAGAGGACGTGCGGTTGATGCTCCACAACACCATCGGCGGATCGATCGACACCGAGCTGAAGCTGTTAGCGGTCAACCCATAGTCCTGGCCATCCGCGCCACGGGTGGTAACGATGGTCACGCCAGTCGTGAAACAGCCCAGCGCCTGGCGAAAATGCCTGGGATCGAAGTTGGAAGTATTCATCGATTACGACTCCACCGCTGCCTGCCGGGCAGGCAGCGGTTGCTTGCATTCAGGGCGGGGCGGCTCAGCGCTTGAGCAGCGGCATGACCAGGCGGCCGAAGCGTTCGGCCTCCTCGTGGTGCGGGTATCCGGAGAGGCAGAATCCGCTGCAGCCGGCATCGACGAAAGCCAGCAACTGATCGGCGACCTGTTGCGGATTGCCCACCACGGCGATACCGGCACCGGGTCGAACCTCGGTGATGCCCGTCCACAGATGGGGGGTCATCTTGCGCCCAACGGTACGGGAGAGCTCCTTCATCCGCTGGTTTGCAACCGACTCGGCCATCATGTCCCTGACCTGATCGACCCAGCCCGGGTCCGCCCCGTTGACCAGCGTATCGGCCGCTGCCCAGGCTTCCTCCTCGGTTTCCCGGCAGATGATCTGCAGGCGCATCGCAAACTCGATTTCATCGCCGCGGCCATATTTGCCAGCGCGCTCGCGCATCTCGCCGATCTGCTCGGCAATGCGCTCCGGGTAATCGCCCCAGAACAGGTGCACGGAGGAGTGCTTCGCGGAAATCTCCGCTGCATGCTCCGAACCACCGCCGAGGAAGAACGGCGGATGCGGCTGCTGGAATGGCGCCGGGATGACTTTTGGCGCATGCGCCTGGTGGTACATGCCCTGGTACTCCACGCCCTCCTCCGTCCACAGGCGTTTCATCAGCTCGACTTCTTCCTCGAGCTGCTCGTAACGACTTTCCTTCGAGACGATCTGCCCCTCGGCATAGGCGTCTTTCTCGCTGAGGCCGGCGATCAGGTTGATGTACACCCGCCCCTGGGATAGCTGGTCGAAGGTGGCGAACATCTTGGCCTGTGCAACCGGGTGTATGAAGCCAGGCTTCACCGCCACCAGCGCCTTGAGCTTGCGGGTACGGGCGATCAGGAACGAAGCGGTTACCCAGGCATCCCAGCAGAATGGCGTAACGGGGACCAGGACGTAATCGAAACCGGCCTCTTCGGCAGCCACCGCCACTCGCTCGAAATGCTCGAGAGACTGGGCAATGCTCTTGTTCGGATCGCTGAAGGCCGTGGTGTCGCCGATGGTCGGGATGAACCAACCCATCTGCAGGGGTTTCTTGTTATTCATGTTGGACTCTCACGCAGTGGACCTGGACGCGACTACAACAAAGCCTTTGCGATGAAGGAAGTGAATATCTAGAATTCCACGAATGCACAAAATTAATACCAGAAACCTCGACCTGAACTTGCTGGTGGTTTTCACCACGCTGTGGGAAACCCAGAATGTCACCCGCGCCAGCGAGCGCCTGTCACTCAGCCAGTCAGCCGTCAGCCATGCATTGCGCCGTTTGCGCGAGCGGCTGGGCGACGAACTGTTCGTCATCGGCCATGGCGGCCTGGTCCCGACGGCACGCGCCATCGAGCTGATTGGCCCGGTGCGCGACGCGCTGGCCCGCCTCGACGAGGCTCTGGAGGGAGCCGCGCCCTTCGTGCCCACGGCGGCACAGCGCAAGTTCCGCATCGCTTCCGGCGATTTCGTCGAGTTCCTGATCCTGCCGCGGCTGATCCAGCACATCGCGCGCGCGGCGCCGGGGGTGATGATCGAGGTGGTCCCCCTGCCCCCCAACAGCGCGGTTTCGGCGCTGCTCGAAAGCGGCGAGATCGACCTGGTCATCAGCGCGCCAATGACATTTGGAGCAGGCTTGCGCCATGAGCTGATCACCACTGTTCCCTTGCGCACCCTGATCTGGCAGCGCGAAGGTCTGCTGCCTGGCCCATTCCCGCTGGAGCTTTATCTGCAACGGCCCCATGTGGTGATCGAAACCCATCAGCGCGATATCAACCTCATCGACCAGGCGCTGCGGGCTCGGGGCCTGGCCAGACGCATCGGGGTACTGGTGCAGAACTTCATGGCAATGCCGGTGATCGCCTCGCAAACCGGCTACATCTGCAACCTGCCAGGGCCGATCGCAGAGACGTTCGCTGCAACCTTCGGCCTGAGTTGTCATGAACCGCCAGTCGACTTCCCGGCACCGGAGCTGGTGGCGTACTGGCACTCGCGGTTCGATGCCGACCCGGGAATGCTGTGGCTGCGCAAACAGGTGAAGCAGCACGCTCTCCCGCTCTCGCCGGAAGCTCAGCCAAACACCCCGTGAGCCATTGCAGCCAGGAGTCGCCCTGGTGCTGTGCGCTGGACGTCGAACAGGCGATTACACTGGCCACTTCCAGCCCATGACCCGGTACAACAATGACTGCACAATCAAACGTGCGCCTCGCCGTCAGCAGCGACCTCGATTCGCTGATTGAACTGGACGCCATCGCCGGGCTTGAAGCGCGTCGCCTGGAGTTCATCGCGCAAGCCATCTCGGCCGGCCAATGCTGGGTCGCCGTGGAGCCACGTGATGCCTCGATGTTGCTCGGCTATGGCGTGTTGAACGACTCGTTCTTCGAACAAGCCTTCATCCCGCTCATCGTGGTGAGAGATTCGGCGCGACGCCGCGGAGTCGGGTCCGCAATCCTCCTCGCGCTGGAGTCTCAGTGCGGAGCCGCGAAATTGTTCACGTCGACGAATGCCTCGAATGAGCCCATGCGCAGGCTGCTCGACAAGCACGGTTTCATCGCCAGTGGTCAGATCGAGAATCTCGATGAGGGCGATCCCGAGCTGGTATTGGTGAAACTCCGCTACTGACATCGCTGCAGCAGCGCAGACAACTGGCACGGAGCAGACCGTACGGATCATTTGTGCTTGTCCTTGAAGACGAGATTTTCAGCAAATCACCCTCCGATCAGCCTCAGGAAACGAGACGCTGAATTTCAGGACCTTCTCAGAAAACTGCTTTGTCGCGACGTTCAGTGCAGATGCCCAGAATCGGGTTGTGACAGAACCCTTTCTCCTGGAGATTTACGTACGTGAGTAGCACGCGGCGTCGAAGCCGAGGCCGTCCGCACTACATGCCGCGCCGGCGTTTGGCATTGCCTGCAGGCAGCTTTCGGCCAGAAGCGGCCTCTCGCAGCGAGTATGTATTTCGTTGTACGACCAGCTTCAAGGATACCAGCTCAAAGGTGTTCCAAACGCTTCTGCAACACGAGCCAGCTTCTCAGCGGACTTGGCAGAAATAGCGAGAGGCGGCTCTTTGATCATGTAGAACAGATGATCAAGGGCGATGCCCGCCTCGCCGTGTGCAAGGTAGTCCAGAACGATTTCTGCCCCATTCTCAAGCCCCGCCTGGGCCAGTGGATGGTCATCAGGTATGGGGCCGAGCTGCGCATAGGCAGCGGACATCAATGCAGAGACCTCATTCAACACTTCGCAGAGGTCTGCATGTAGCGTAGGGCTCAGCTGACTCATTCCGCCTTACTCCCTGCGGTCAGCGGTTCAGTTTGTTCGAAAGAACCTGAAATGCCAAAGCGATGATTCTGCAAAGGGCTGCAATCGGTTGAATCCACAGCCAGAAGCGGACGCTCGCCGGACAGAAACAACCTTTCGCTCACTCGTGTGGATAAGGCAAGTCATCTGTCGACCGGTGCCAAATAGAATCACGAGCTCGACCAAGCTCCGCATCGTATCTTTTGCAAAGCGACTCGATAACTGCTTTATCAAGCGCCTGATCCGAATTTGAGATCGTCTCACCACAAGTCAGGTACAGGTACAACGCAGCTAACTCCTCGAGTCTTGACGACTCAGATTGCACCTTGAACCGCGATTCATCTACCTCACTGGCATGGATCTCTACGAAAGGGGCATCGCTCTCTCTGTCTTTCATATGCAGTAACGTCCAAGAGCGACTGTTCACAGGGTACGAATCACCTTCTGTGTCCACGTTTCGTCCAGGGCCAAAAAGTAGATCCAGAAAGCACCTGAAGTCTGGACGATCTGCAACGACCACCACCGTATACATGGGCTCCTCCATCATCTGAATTGCTACCCTGCGTTCGGGGAGGCATGAGTCAACGCGGCATTTTTTAATAGCCTGGAAGCAGACGCGTGAGCTATTCCAGCGAGCGAAGCACGTCCATGAACATCGGGTACGACAAATCATGTACCTGCCCATCATCAGCGACCAGGCAACCTGCAGCGCCGGCAAACAACTCCTGCTCATGTGCAGGGATGTCCAATCTACAAACGATCCGATAGCGGAACAGCCAGCCGCTGGGGAGACGGCCGCAAACCTCCACAGTCTGCTGATAGCCCTCAACAGACAGTGGCCCGGAACCATGTGCCTGAGCACGGACGTACGCCTTGCTTCGGGAAGACTCGCTGTTCATTTGTATTCGAAATAGATGACGTGGGAGCCAAGTCTACTCAATGTCCTGAAAATCCTGATGTCAGCTTTGGGTCGGTAGCTGCCTCCCCGCCGAATCAGAGCACAGCAGTCTCTCGATCCAGGAAGCATTCGAACCCACGAGCCCATACCTTAAATCGCACGCGCATCCCCTCTTGCGCCCAAAACAGCGTGTAGGTGTGTTCGCTGTCGTCCCGATAGGTAGCGGAGACGTTCATGGAATTCAAATGCCGGCGTGCAGCTTCCAGGTCTACGGCCACATTGCCCACTGTGTAGATTTCAAAGGATTCACGGTTGCCATTCGACAGCGAGATGCAGTGACCGAAGCCGTCGAAGGAGTAGGCCTGGACTCTACTCAGCAGCTCAGGAAGTTCGGTAAAGCCCATTCCCAGAATCGACGCAGCCCCCATTCTCTGAATGAAGGCATCAGGCTTGCCTCCCAGCTCGTCGAAGTAATACGTGATCAAGGGGCCGAAGACATCCGCCATAAATGCCTGGTTACGGCCAGTGAAAGGGACTTTCCTCACCTTCGCTGGAGCTATGCTTCCGAGCTGCACCTTGGTGGGCCGCTGAGCGAACGAAACACACTGACCGTCATACTCGCCCAGCTCGAACACGGCGGAAAATGTGCAGGTTTTCTCTTGGTCATCCGCCGTCATCGCCGTCAGGGCTGATGCCCCCTTGTAGATGAAATGCCGTCCATCTTCTGCCTGCATCCTCATGACGCAATAGCGCTCGAATCGGGACTCCTTCCATTCATGGCTGAGCAAGGTGGCCTTGACCGACACTCGGCCCTCGGGCAAGAACAGATCCGTCGACGGCGGCAGCGGGGGCTTCGCCATCAATGCGGCGCTCGTTTCGAAGGCCTTTCTGGATACTTTCTTGAGGCCGATGAAGTGATACTGCGTGCCGCCGTCATCGGCAGATTCGCTCAGCACCGTTCGCGTAGCCCCAAGGTGTACCAGGGCGGGAATCAGCCACAGCGGTGGGTCAATCCTTCCGGCGTATCCCGCAATCGCAAGAAAGGCGCCCTCGCGCTCCAAGCGTTCGATGTCAATCGCCTGGCCGGCGCCGCTTTGTGGCGTTATAGAAGCCAAGGCCGCCGACAAGTCATGGCCGTGCGCAGTGGCCGCTGTTACCAGGGTCTCCAATGCCTGTAGCGCAACAGACTCTTCGCGGAACTGTACTCGCAGGTTGATGGATGTTTCAGACATCTTTCCCTTTGCCTCCATGCATTATCGGGCGATCCGCTTGGGAAGACAGACTACCTTAGAAACGAGAAACCGCACCCTCGGGATGCAGCTCAAGGACTTCCAGCCACGGAGACTGCAACCCTACCCACGATGAGTCGGTAGCCACCTATCACCATTGACAGCAGTCGGCCAGAAGCGGACACCAGACCTTGGTAAGATCGGTGCTAATTCCAGCGTTTGAAAGGTCCCAGAAATGACCCGCCATAAGGACACTGAGCAGCCCGAAATTGAGGCGATCCTTGAAGGATTGGACAAGCTACCCGAGGGTGTTGGTCGCTTGTCACTGCTCACCAAGCTGCTGCTGGACGACAGACACGACAGGCATGAGGACGTCGTGTTCGAACTCGGTCTTCTTGGTGATGCCTCAGCAGTACCTGCTATTGCGAAGGCTGTGACCATCCCATTCCCAAGTCTGTTGCAATGGGGAAACCTTACGGAGTTCCGACGCAAATGTGCTTATGCGCTTGCTCGAATCGGCACTGCAGAGGCTCGCTCAGTGCTGGAGAAAATGTCGCGTAGCCTGGAACCAGACCTGAAGGAATCCGGGGAGGAAGGAATGAAAAAGTGGCCGCTGAAGTATTAAAAGTACTCCTGCCCAGTAACGGCAGCTTGTCCGCTATGGGT